>JARDZO010000180.1 GCA_029240815.1 Brevibacillus sp. | reverse complement strand
CTACATGATTTGTAGTGGTTTGATTTGTGCCATTTCCTTCTTTGTTTGTCACCGTTACGACCCTGTTTTTAGTAGAATTAACCGCGTATTCACTTGCATATACAGCTGCTGTAGCACCGCCTACAATTGATAGTGCCATCGAAAAAACGAGAATATTTTTTTTGTTCATATTAATGCCTCCTAAAATTTTTTGTTTTTGGTTTGTGCACGAAACCTTTGTTACAGCTATAGAATATAGCGGGAATATGTAAAAAGTATCTTTCAGTTGTCCCTAAGTTGTAAATTTTATAAAGAGAAGACAGATAACTCATCTTAGAAATTGTATTCATAACATTTTCGTATCCTAACATGTTTAGACTCACTTGAGAATTGTGCCAGGTGGTTTTTCTACTTCTTTAATTTCACTACGGCTACAGTAGCATAATAAAGAGAAAAGAAGTTCAGGTAAAGATACTAGAAATGAATTGAAAAGATAGGCAAGATTGAAAAAACCACCTGGAGGATGGGTTTCAGGTGGTTCGCTTGTTCTCTACTACATTACTCATGATGCTGATGGCACTAACGAGTGCGAAGGGGAAATACATAAAAGACTGCTGTTCGCAATGGGACGTGATTCTGTGTTTCCGCGAAAACAGCGATACATAAGCATCTCCGAGCGCAGTCACTCATTTAAATTTCGGCGACGGATTCGCGGAGTGACGCGCTTACGTGTTACCTAGTCTGATTGATCTTCTTCCTTTGGCCTCAGGCGGTGGGAGAAAAACAAAACGAAAAGGAGCAGCTTTGGCAGCAGCTCCCCTTCATTTTGTTTCCGTTTGTATACCTAATGAATCCTTAAAAGATAAGTGATTACGTTCAAGTGTCAAAGGGCTCTCCAAAGGAATTGCAAATGGAAATGTCATTAAGAGATTCCATTGGTTACTGATTTTCAAATATCTAAGAATATGAGCATGCCTCTCATGTGGATCCAGGTAGACGATATGATTAACCGAATATGGCCGAAGTGAACGCAAAACATCGGTTTCGTTATAATGCCATTGGCCAATCATTGATTCCTGTTCATTCAGCCTCTGAGACCATTCCCCATCGCAAGGAGAGACTGAAGACATTTCCTGCTCCGCCGGTAAAATAAGACCCAATAGTTGATCTTCCGGATGTACGATTAGCCATTTAATATCGAGAAAGAAAAAGGGTTCGATTCCGTATGACTGATAAATCGCTTTTCTGCGAAGGATGTCATCAAGGTAGTGGTTACTCGTTTTTGAACCAGTTAGATAATCAATCGCCCAGGTATTTCTTGGATAGACACGTTATTCTTACAGCTTTTAATCTAACTCTTGATGGAATGAACTTAGTTATCTGTTTTTTAGGCAATTTATTGGTTCAAAAAAGATTTTATGGCAATATTTTGTTTCAATGACGCCCCCTCATGCATGGCAGCGAAATCCTTCACCTAACTACACGAATGTCATTCGTTCACCCACATATCCTGGATTGTCAATGTCGCCAACGGGTTAGGTTTTACCCCTTGAATGCGATTGTTGATGACCTGGAAAGTCTTCGCAGAATACAGCGGAATCCAGTAAGCTTCATCAACTACAAGCTTCTGTATTTCTGCATAAGCTTTCTTTCTTTCCGCGCTGCCCATTGCTGTGGCACCTTTCTCCAGCAGGCTGTCCAGCTCCTTATTGTTGATGCGGAAAAAATTCAAGCCGCCGATTTGATTGGAATTCAGTAGCAGATTCAAAATATCGGGATCATTGCTTCCGTGATCAGTTGCCAGCAAATCAAATTCGCCTTTTACGGCTAGCGCTGAGGCCGTGGCCATTTCATAGCTTTGAATTTTCAGATCGATACCAATTTCTTTAAGCATACTTTGAACAAGCTGATTTCCTGGCTTGGGATTATCGATGATCATCATGAGGCTGAGCTCTTTGCCGTCCTTTTCCCTGATTCCTCGCTCGTTGGTCTTCCAACCGGCCACCTCCAGCAATCGCATCGCTTCTTCTTTGTTGTATTTGTAGCCGTACTTCTCCACTTCCGGGTCGTATCCAAGCATTGTACGCGGGATAGGTCCGTAGACAGGCACTCCTTCTCCCTGAAGGTCTGCGGCGATCAGCGCTTCTTTGTTGATTGCCAGATTAAGAGCTTTGCGCACGTTGATATCTTGCAAAATCTCATTTTCCAAATTCATTCCGATAAAGTTCTCAACTGGCTGCATCCCTTCCAAGACGGTGAATTTCTTATCATTCTTGTACTTCTTCGCGTCTTTTGCAGGTACGCTCGCGATATCAATCGTTCCACTGTCCAGCGCAGCCATCAGAGTCTGATTGTCTTTGATAAACTTGATGACGAGCCTATCTGGCCGTACAGGTCCTTGATTCTCCACAAACGGAGGTGCCCACTGATAGTCATCGTTTCGTTTCAGCGTAATGGATTCCCCCGTCTTCCAGCTCTCGAACTTCCACGGTCCTACGCCCACGGGATTCCGTCCAATATCATTTCCATATTTCTTCACCGCCTCCATCGATAACGGCTGATGGTATCCTCCATAGGCCAAGGCACTAAGCAGCGGAGCAGATGGCTGTTTCAATTGAAGAATCAGAGTAGAGTCATCATGAGCAGAAATGGACTGAATCGCATTTAACTCTTGTCCAGTAAGCGGTGAAGCAGTCTTTGGATCGATTGCCCGTTCCATGCTTTGCTTGAAGGAAGATGCCGTCAGCGGAGTTCCATCATGAAACTTCACCCCTGGGTGAAGATTAAACGTCCAGGTCTTACCATCCTTTGAGATCGTGTACGATTTAGCCAGATGAGGCTTCAGCTCAAAGGTGTACGGGTCGGTAACCATCAAGGCTCCTCCCAGTAAACCGCCTACGAAGTTGCCGGCTGGCAGGGCTGTTTTTTGCGGGTCTAACGTATCCGGCTCCGCTTGGTATCCGATCGTGATTGTTCCTCCCTTTTTTGGCGTCAGACTGACATTCATTTTTGACTTTGGATCTCCCTCTTCTGCTGGTGGGGGTGCAGAAGTACATCCCACTACAGAAAGAGCGAGTAAACATACAAACAGCAAATACCCTATGTTCAAATCCAAGCGCTTTCGTAACACTGCGGACCTCCTTTTTAGATGTAGCCATTTTAAGTCGCGCATCATGTTATATTGTCGTTCAATCCAATTTCTCTCTTATTTCCAGACTTCTTTATAGACCCTGATAAAGTTTTCGCCCATGATCAGCTCGATCGCTTCATCTGTATACCCTCTTTTAGCAAGAGCCCTGGCAATCTCCGGTACCTGGATGTGTCCTTTTACAACGTCAAAATCTTTGCGCGATGCCTGTGCGATTGCATCTGGCGAATCGTACTTCATGAATGGCTCGATTATATCCAGGCCGATTCCGACATGCTCTACCCCGACGAGCGCTGTTATATGGTCCACATGATTCAGCAGGTGTTCGAGATCTGACTCGTCATCGTTATCTGCAACAAAGATATTTACACCATTCAAACCGATCACCCCATTGGTGGAAGCGATCGCCTTAATTTGCTCATCCGTCAGATTGCGCATCGAGTCAGCGAGTAACCTACAGTTGGAATGGGAGGCGATCATTGGCTTTTTGGCGATCTCCATGACATCCCAGAATCCTTCATCGTTAAGATGGCTCACATCGATGATCATTCCCATCTCTTCTGCCTCTTCGACCAGTCGCACACCAAATTCGGTAATCCCCCCTTTTTTCCCCTCACGCACTGGAGAAAAGTGACTGCCGTCTCCAACGAAGTTGCGTCGGCTCCAGACGAGTCCCATAAAACGCACACCCAGCTCATAGAAGATACGGAGCATACTTAGGTCGTTGTACAACGGTTCGGCACCTTCTAAAGAGAGGACAAACCCGACTTTCCCCGCTTTTTTTGCGTTTTCGATATCATCCACACTTTTGCATACCATGATTTTGTCAGGTGATTCATCCGCCTCTGCATGCAGCGCACTTATTTGCTGGAGCGCCTTTCGCAGACCCATCTCTGGCAAAAATTTGTTGTCGATATAAATTGCAGCGACGATGGTATGTACCCCGCCTGCCACAAAACCAGGCAAATAGTCCGATACAATGACGTTTCTTTTGCCTTGCTCCCGTTGGACTGCCACATCCAAAAGCAGATCAAAATGAGCATCAATAACGTGTGTCATGCGCGTTTCCCTCTCCTTTACCTTTGCTTTCTATCTTTACTCGCTTCTCTTGTGCTGCGCCGATTTTATCTCAAGTTTTCAGGATTGAGCGGTTCCAGTGCCGGTATCACGAAGCGCCCATCTTTTCGAATCAACCGATCGTCGAACCATATCTCGCCCCCACCATACTCTGAACGTTGGATCATGACCATATCCCAGTGAATGGCGGACTCGTTTCCATTCGAAGCGATGTCATAGCATTGACCTGGCGTTAGGTGGAAGCTGCCATCAATTTTTTCGTCAAATAAAATATCTTTCATCGGTTCCCGAATGAAAGGATTTATTCCCAGAGCGAACTCGCCAATATACCGTGCACCATCATCCGTATCCAGGATGCCTGTCAGTCGCATCGTATCATTGGCTGTCGCATTCACGATTTTCCCGTTTGCAAACTCCAGACGAACATGTTCAAATGTAAAGCCTTGATAAGGAGATGGCGTGTTAAACGTGATGACACCGTTTACCGAATCGCGTACCGGAGCAGTAAAGACTTCTCCATCGGGGATGTTCTTTTCTCCCGCACACGGAATTGCAGGGATTCCTTTGATCGAAAAGGTAAGCTCTGTGCCCGGTCCGATTATTTTCACAAGATCTGTTCTTTCCATCAGCTCCTGAAGCGGAAGCATGGCTTTGGCCATCCTGGCGTAATCCATCGTACAAACATCAAAGTAGAATTGTTCAAAAGCTTCAGTGCTCTTGTTCGCCAACTGTGCCACAGCGGGATTAGGATAGCGGAGATAGACCCATTTCTTCTGGAGCCGAACCTCGCGCACCGATTTGTAAAAGGAAGAGGACAGCTTCAACTGCTCATCAGGTACATCGGACAGCTCATTGATATTGTTTCCGCCATCAATGAGGATAAAAGCTTGCATCTTCTCCATCCGATAGCGATCGATCTCTGCCGAAGTCCAAAACTGTTCCGTGGTTCCTTCCAGCAAAAGCTCGCGATCTATGCTGAAATCTCGCAAGTTTACAAAAGGATGTCCTCCCGCTTTATGGACAGCTTTCACAAGCTCTTTGATCAAAGGCGTGTCGACTTCAATCGCTTCAATCAGTACATTGTCCCCTGGCTGTACATGAGTCGAGTAGTTTACCAGCACATCCGCCAATTTGGTAAGACGTGAGTCCAACATCGATCACTGACACCTCCGCCAACTGTTTTTTTGATTTCTCGCTACCTAATAGAGATGACAGGCGACCATTCTTCCTTCTACTTCTTTCAACACAGGTGCTTCTGTTTTGCAAACATCCATACATGCCCAGCAGCGCGTGTGAAACTTACACCCTTTGGGAGGATTGGAGGGTGAGGGCAAGTCCCCCGTTAACAGGATTCGTTCTTTTTTTTCATCTGGATCAGAAACGGGAACGGAAGAGAGTAGTGATTGAGCGTACGGATGCATCGGCCTTTGAAACAGCTCTTCTTTTTTCGCCAGCTCGATAACTTCCCCCAAGTACATGACCGCTACTCGATCGGCAATATGTTCGACGACACGTAAATCATGAGAAATAAAGAGGTATGTGAGCGAAAACTGCTCCTGCAAATCCTGCAGCAGATTGAGTATTTGAGATTGAATCGATACATCTAGAGCAGAAACCGGCTCGTCGGCAATAATCAGCTTTGGCCTGAGCATCAAGGCCCGAGCGATCCCGATCCTTTGCCTTTGCCCCCCTGAAAACTCATGCGCGTATCGTGAAAGGTGCCTTTTGCTTAAACCGACAATTTCGATTGTCTCTTCGATCAGTGATTGTCTATGTTCCTTTGGTATATCATGGGCAATCAGCGGTTCTGTTAAGATGTGCTGAATCGTCAGCTTGGGATTCAGCGTATCAAAAGGATTTTGAAACACCATTTGCATATTACGCCGTACCTTGTGCATGTCCGCTTTGTTGAAAGTACGGATGTTGTTGCCTTGGAACACGATCTGGCCATCAGTTGGCTCTACCAAGCGCAGAATGCACCTTCCAAGCGTTGATTTGCCGCATCCTGACTCCCCGACAATGCCTAAGGTCTCTCCCACGTTTACCGTCACATTCACGCCGTTGACAGCGTGTACGTAGGTTGGCTGTTGGAACCACCCTTTGCTTGTAAGAAACCGCTTCTGCAAATTTTTCACTTCCAAAAGAGGCGTCGTCATACATTCACCGCCGATCTCTTCCCTATATCTTGATACAGCCAGCACCGGCAATGGGACTGCTCATCCACAGCCATCAACTGAGGATTCTGTTCGACACAGATGGGCATGACTTTGTGGCATCGCGGAGCAAAACGGCAGCCTTTGGGATATTCCTCCGGAGTCGGCACACTTCCGGCGATGCTGTGCAGACGCTTCTGTCCTTTTGCCTTATGCGGAGTTGAGTGGATCAACCCGATGGTGTAAGGATGCTTCGGGTTGCGAAGCAGCGTACGGACATCTGCTGATTCTATGACCTGCCCGGCATACATCACCATCACCCGGTCACAAGTCTCGGCAACAACTCCCAAATCATGCGTGATCATGATCAGAGACATGCCCATTTCCACTCGGACTTTTTGAATCAAATCCAGAATTTGTGCCTGAATCGTCACATCGAGAGCCGTTGTCGGTTCATCCGCAATCAATAGCTTAGGGTTGCACGCTATCGCCATCGCAATCATGACACGCTGTCTCATCCCTCCAGATAAACGATGAGGGTATTCGTGGTAGATTTCATTCGCTCGTGATATCCCTACCTGCGTAAGCAGCTCAATCACCTTTTGCTTTGCTTGCGCGCGCTTCATGCCTTCATGCTTTTCGAGTCCTTCACTCATTTGCTTGCCGATTGTCAAAACAGGATTAAGCGCGGTCATCGGCTCCTGAAAGATCATCGCCATTTCTTTTCCCCTGATTTTCTGCATCACTTTTTCGCTATATGCCAATATTTCAGTACCGTTTAACTGAATGCTTCCTTCGATCGTTCCGTTCTTCCCAAGCAAGCGCATGATAGAGAGGGAGGCAACGCTTTTCCCGCACCCAGACTCCCCTACGATGCCCAAGGATTCTCCTGTTCCCACGTACAAAGAAAGATCATCCACTACCTTGAATTCTTTTTCATTTTTTGCAAACGTGGTTGTCAAACCGGACACTTCCAGCACGTTAGTCATGTTGTCCCCTCCTTGCAGCTGAATGAAAACTGATTTTTTTCGCCATCTATGATTTCGGGTCAAAGATATCGCGCAAAGCATCGCCTAGCATGTATACGGTAAAAACAACGACCGTAATGGCCATTCCCGGAAACGTCGCCAGCCACCATGCTTCGCTCAAATAATCCTTGCCTTCACTCAGCATCGTTCCCCACTCAGGAGTAGGCGGTTGCGCTCCAAGTCCGATAAACCCGAGTGCGGACGTTCCTAAAATAGCGCTGCCAATGAACATAGTCGCATAAACGATCAGTACATTTGAAATATTCGGAATCAACTGATTGAACATGATCCACCAATTGGAGCTACCGATTGACCGGCTTGCTTCCACATACCCCGCCCCCTTGACGGTGAGGGCCGCCCCGCGGACCAGAATAGAAAAACCGGGTATGGACGCTATGCCGATCGCAATCATTGCATTTCCCTGACTGGGCCCAAGTGCAGCTACGATCGCCAAAGCCAATACAATCCCAGGCAGCGCAAGCAACACATCCATGATTCTCATCATCAAGTTATCAAAAAATCCTCCCACATAAGCGCTCGTTACACCGATGAGAGTTCCGGCTACAAACGTCATGGCAGACGCCATCACCGCTACTGTCAGAGTCACCCTGGTTCCATACAGCAAACGCGATAATAGATCACGTCCAATCGCATCCGTCCCTAGCCAAAATTCCTTCGACGGACCTTGCATAAAAGCTTCGTAATACGTCTTGGTTGGATCATGCGGGGCAATCCAAGGACCAATGATGCCGATTATAATAATCCCTAGCATCATCATGAAGCTATATTTTGCCTTCTTTTTTCGCATAATCTTGCCTAGCAATTCAAAACGGGGAAATGACCTTTCTTTACGCCATATCGAGCGGACGGGAATCGTTTTGTTGACCTGGTTCATGCTACGCTCCCTCCTTTTTAGCCGTGTATTCGATACGGGGGTCGAGAACGGCGTACAACACGTCAATCACGATCACGACAAGAACGTAAATCACACCGATAAACAAGGTCGTTCCCTGTATCATAGGGAAATCCCGCGAGCTGATCGCTTGAATCGCCAATGTACCTATCCCCGGCCAGTTGAAAACTTGCTCAACAATGATTGCCCCACCCAATAGACCCGCAAATTCCAGTCCGATCACCGCAACAATCGGAATCATCACGTTGCGAAAAGCGTGCCGCAACAGCACGAGCCGCTCACTCAATCCTTTTGCGCGGGCTGTGCGGATGTAATCATTGGCCAAAACTTCCACCATGCCCGCACGTGTCAATCGACTGAGCGACGTCGACGTCAAGGTACCGAGCGTGAGCGCAGGCAGCACGATATCCATGAATCCGGTACCTCCCGCTATAGGAAACCACCCCAAGTGCACAGAGAACACCAGAATCACGAGGAGACCTAACCAAAAACCAGGCAGAGCCATGCCAAAGGTTGAAATCGTCATGATGAAGCCATCGATAAACGTATCTTTCCATCTCGCAGCAATGACTCCCAGCCCTAATCCGACAACAACCGCAACACCCAGACTTGCAACTGCCATTTTTGCCGTTGCGGGAAAGCGCTCCGTAATTTCCGTGCTTACCGGTCTTCCTGTCTTGAGTGAAGTACCCAAATCTCCTTTTACTACACCGGACGCATAGCTGAGATACTGAACCATGAGAGGTTTATTGAGCCCAAGCTCTTCTCGCAGCGCCTCGATTTGTTCAACCGTTGCCCGCTGACCCAGCATGATACGTACTGGATCGCCAGGGATGAAATGGATGAGCATGAAGGTAAAAATAGACACTCCAAAGAGAACAATAACACCTGATAGCAGTCGCTTGAAAATGTATTGCTTCATGAGGCTTTCACCCAGTCCTTTTCTACGATCTGCGAATGGCTACGGAATGAGATACGGTCGTTCAAATAAAATGTTCTCTACTGCCTCTACGGCCTTTTCCGTCCACTGATGTTCCTGATCCACGTTTGTAAGATAAATAATCGTTTTATCTGTCTCAATATATCGTCGTAACCAGCTTCGATACCCCGGCCAGCTTCCGCCGTGTTGGACCACTTTTCCTGTCACCTGATCTTCATGCAGTCGCCAGCCATAACCATAATCAGACATACTGTTGTCAGAAAGCCGCACTGGGGAAAACGCTCTCTCTAGCGTTTCTTTTTTGACCAGCTTTTCTGTGTAAAGAGCTCTGTCCCACTTGCGCAAGTCATCCAGTGTTGAACTGACAGCGCCGTCTCCCTGAATGCCATCCAAATAAATGACAATATCGTGCTCACTTGATTCATCCGGTAACACAAATGCTCCAGATTGAGCAGAAGATACGTATCCATAGGCGTAATGCTGAATCAACTCAGGAGAATATCTTCGGTTGTACACTTTCGAGTGCAGCATATCAAGTGGCCCAAAAATCTGTTGCTGCAAGAAATCGGCGAATCGTGTATCAGCTACGTGTTCTACGATAGAAGCCAATAAAGCATAGCCGGTATTGCTGTACTCATACTTTTCATTAGGTTGAAACAATACGGCGGGTCGATGCTTTACCAGCTGATCGAGTATGTCTTGATTTGTAGCAATTTTCGATTTATCCCAGTTTTGGGAAAATAGCCCCATGTAATCAGGCAAACCGGATGTGTGCACCAGTAGATTCTCTACGGTAATATCGGCATAAGGAAAATCCGGAAAGAAGTTGTCCACTTTATCTGAATAATCGAGCTTCCCTTGTTCTTGCAGGATCATGATGCCCATTGCTGTAAACGCCTTGGAAACCGATGCGAGTTCAAATACCGAATCCGGTGACAATCTTTCAGCTGTTTCCCGATTGGCCATCCCTATGGAATTTTGATAGAAAGTGTTCCCTTCTTCCAAAATCAATAGGTTCCCGCTCCAATTGTTTTGTTCAGCAATTGTTGAAAGAAGCTCGTCAAGCTGGCGGCATCTCACATCACTTGCGTTGGCTCGTTGTGTCATTTTTCGTTTCCCCCACTCGCCTTATTTTCAAACGTATTCGCAGCTACCTCTTTCAAAAATTGTCTCCCCGCAAAAGCCATTCGAACAATCTCATTCTTTCCCGTTCTGATAAACCGTGCGGAGGCATCAGTTCCAAAAACACGGATGACAAAAAGATCTTCAGCAAACGGTCTCATCACGTAGTTTTCTCCCGAAAAGGAGAGCATCAGTTGACCATTATCCAATCTGACCGGCAAAGTCCCAAACTCTCTAGATTGATAATCACCCACGAATTGATGCATCGCTTCCTCAGATACGGAATAATTCTTACTATCCAGATGAGAGGATTCTGGAGGGCGGTTTTCCAGACTATTTAGCGCACCCGACATGATCGCCAAAACCGGTGACATTTCGATATTGGACAGCGCTACTCCGGCCAGTCCTGTTTCGGGAAAGAAGCACATTTGAGCGGTAACCCCTTTTATACCACCACTATGTTCAACCAATTTTTTTCCATAATAATCAGACGTTATGATCAAGCCGTACCCGTAATACTGACCAGGTGTCATATCAGTCGAAAAATAAGGCATCATCATTTGTTGTACACTTTCAGGTGCCAGGATACGTTTTCCCCCGGCTGTAAGCCCACTTTTGCAGAACATATCGGAATATCGCAGCATATCCCGCACCGTTGATTTCAATGCTCCTGCCGCCCGGGCAGCAGGAAAATCCCACCAATTCGGAGATGAGATCACTTCCTTTTGATCGCCTCTGTCACGCATGATATACAGATTTGTAATATTCTCATACCCATTCAGCTCTTCCAGGAAAAAGCTAGTGTGCTCCATCCCGATTGGTTCAAGGATGTGCTCTTTGACATACAACTCATAAGACTTCCCGCTGACGCGATTGATGATCGCCCCCAGCAAGGCGAAGCAATCATTAGAATAACTGAATTCCGTACCTGGAGGCCCTAAAAGCTCTACATCTAATGTAGAAATAACATGCATCAGCTCTTCGTACGTATCGATTGGTACCGTATCACCTGTCTGGCTAACCGGGAATGAATGGTCTTCTGCCTCATTCGCTTCCAAGCTTCGCATCACCGTTGCAAAAAATGTTGGTAAGGGAGGAATGCCACTCGTATTCGTCATAAAGTGATGAATAGTGATATTCCCAACATCAATATTTTTCAATCGGAATTCCGGCAAGTATTTCACTACAGG
>JARDZO010000179.1 GCA_029240815.1 Brevibacillus sp. | reverse complement strand
GGAGGGAGCAGGATTCGAACCCGCGTGAGCTTTCACTCTAACGGTTTTCAAGACCGCCCCGTTATGACCACTTCGGTATCCCTCCACGTTTCAACAAGTTTTACTATAGCATAACTCGTTTCTTAATTGCAAGAGTTAGCTTCCAAATAAAAAAACTAGCTCCCGGCATATTGCACGGGAGCCAGTCTTCGCTTCTTAAAAATTTACTTTTTGATGACCACTAATTTGAGCTCAGTCAGTTCCTCGATAGCGTACTTCACGCCTTCGCGTCCCATCCCGCTCTCCTTGACGCCTCCATATGGCATATGATCCACGCGGAACGTCGGGATATCGTTGATCATAACACCGCCTACATGCAGCTCGTCGGCAGCCTGCAAGGCGAGTCCGAGGTTGCTCGTGTACAAGCCAGCCTGCAGACCGTAGCGAGAATCGTTCACCAGCTCGATCGCTTCCTGAACGGACTCGACAGCGTTGATCAGAACGACTGGACCAAACACTTCTTGGCACGATACTTTCGCATCCGCAGGCACACCAGTCAGAACGGTTGGCTGCAACATGCGATCTACCACTTCGCCGCCGCATTCTACACGCGCGCCATGCTGCTTCGCTTCTTCGATCCACGCCACGGCACGTTCTGTCTCACGCTGACTAATCATCGCGGAATAATCGGCATCCTCAGACAAGGAGTCTCCCCCGCGCAGCTTGTTTGTCTCAGCGACGAACTTGCTGACGAATTCTTCAAATCGTTCTTTGACGACGTAAATTCGTTGGACAGAAATACATACTTGACCGGAGTAGGCAAAGGCGCCAAAAATGCAGCGTGGGATGACTTCTTCAAGATTCACATCGCGATCAATGATAACAGCTGAATTGGAACCCAGCTCCAACGTAACTCGCTTTAGTCCTGCCCGATTTCGAATATCAATCCCGACTGCTGGGCTTCCTGTAAAGGTCAGCGCTTTTACGCGAGGATCCTTCACCAGGAGATCTCCCACGGAGGCTCCGCTGCCTGTCACAACGTTCAAGGCACCTGCCGGAACACCAGCTTGTTCAGCGACCTCTGCCAGGAAAAAGGCGGAGAGCGGCGTCTGGGAAGCGGGCTTCAGGACAACCGCATTTCCAGCTGCCAGGGCTGGTCCTACCTTGTGCGCAACGAGGTTCATCGGGAAGTTAAACGGCGTAATCGCGCCAATCACACCGAGCGGCTCCCGAACCGTGTACGCCAGTCTGCCTTCTCCTCCGATGGCTGCATCCAGCGGCAACGTCTCCCCGTGAATACGCTTTGCCTCTTCGGCAGCGAACTTGTAAGTTTGAATCGTACGAATGACCTCACCACGCGCCGTTTTAATCGGCTTGCCAGCTTCCAGCGCGATGATTTTCGCTGCTTCCTCCAGCCTTTCATCCATCAAGAGAGCGATTTTTTCCAAAATTGCAGCTCGTTGATAGGCAGGCATCTTCCTCATGACTGCCGTAGCTTCTTCCGCTGCAGCAATCGCCGCTTTCACCGTTTCCGGATCTGCCTGCGGGATCTGAGCGATCTCTTCACCGCTGTAAGGAGAATACAAGGGGGTGTATTCAGCAGTCGACAACCATTGACCGCCAATAAAGCATGCTTTTTTCATGGCAAACTCCTCCGTCCATTAGCGATTAGGTGTACACAGTTCAGTCAGGACACTCTCCAGCACGTTCAAGCCTTCTTCCAGCTGTTCGTCCGTAATGACTAACGGGGAAAGAATACGGATCACATTGCTGTACAGCCCAGCGGACATCAAGACCAGACCATTTTGGTAGCAAGCCTGAACGATTTTTGCTGTCAGCTCTTTATTCGGTTCCTTGGTCGCTTTGTCCTTCACCAGTTCGATCCCGCACATTGCGCCCAAACCCCGAGCATCGCCCACTTCAGCAAATTGCTGCTTGAACTGCTCGAATCGTTTGAGAATGGTCTCTCCAATTTTGTTGGCTCGATCCAGGAAACCTTCCTGCTCCATCATTTCGATGACTTTCAGTGCCGCTACACAACCAAGCGGACTTCCGCCATACGTACCACCGATTTCTCCTGGGTTCGGTGCATCCATTATTTCCGCACGGCCAGTTACTGCACTGATCGGCATTCCTGCCCCCATCGATTTGGACATGGTAATGATATCTGGAACGACATCGTAGTGCTCCATTGCAAACATTTTTCCAGTACGTCCAAAACCTGTTTGAACTTCATCGGCGATCAAGAGAATGCCGTACTTGTCGCAAATGGCTCTTACGCCTTGTACAAATGTCTTGGAAGGAACGACGAAACCACCTTCACCTTGGACTGGCTCCATGATGATCGCTGCTACGTTATCTGCTGCTACTTCTGCGAGGAAAAAGTCTTCGAAACGGCGCAATACTTCTGCATCTGTCTCCTCAGGAGAAGCATCGTATGGGGAGCGATAGTAGTACGGGTAGGTCATTTTGTACGTGTCAGGTGCAAACGGTCCGAATTCATACTTGTAAGGGCGCACTTTGCTGGTCAGGGACATCGCGAGCAGTGTCCGTCCGTGGAAGCCACGCTCAAAGGAAATAATCGCTTTGCGACCCGTGTATTTGCGAGCAATTTTCACCGCGTTTTCCACTGCTTCAGCACCGCTGTTCAGGAAGAACGTCTTTTTCGCGTGATCCCCTGGCGTGATTTGATTCAGTTTTTCAGCGAGCTTGACGTATGGCTCATACATCATCACGTGGAAGCATGTGTGTATGTACTGATCCAGTTGTTCCTTGAGTGCTTCGACGACAGCTGGTGGGCAGTGACCCGCATTGATCGAACCGATCGCGCCAGCAAAATCAATAAACGTATTGCCGTCGATGTCAGTGAGCAACGCGCCTTCAGCTTTGGCAACAAACGCAGGTGTGGTGTTGGAAGGACCGCGTGGCACATTTGCTTCTTTTTTCACGAGCATCTCTTGCGATTTTGGCCCCGGAACAGCTGTTTTCAATTGGATGAACTTCGTCGTAATTGGACTCATGGTTAACCCTCTCCTTCTAGTTTTGGTTATTCGTATCGGCAATGCCGCACCATTCAATCAGGGTAAGTGCAAAGATTTCAGCGCATCGGAACACCTCGTCTAGCACGATGTACTCATTTGGATAATGAGCGACCTGCGTCACCCCTGGACCTACTACGATAGCAGGCGTATCCGCCAAGGCTGTCAGCAATCCCCCGTCTGTCCCCCACGGAGACGCCTCCACGACGGCACGCTCACCTGTCACCTCTACAAATTGCCGGTGCAAGATTTCCATCAGTGGATGATCTTCTGCTACCGCACCTGGTACCCATCTCGCACCGTACCACTCCAATTCCACCGGCTGTTCAGCAAACCAAGGGTCGATCTCGGCAAGACCTTTCAGGGCAGCTGCCATCTCTGCTTTGGCGTCCTCCATATGCTCTCCTGGTGCTACACCCATGCGGCCTTCCAGTTTGACGAGATCGGCAACAGACGATGGCCATTTTCCGCCCTCAATCACGCCAATATTAATCGGGATGGGAATCGGCAATTTTTCATAAAGGGGATCGTCCAGGCGATCGTTGCGCTCCTTTTCCAGACGCCCCACAGCTTGCACGACGGCCAAGCTTTTTTCGATGGCACTCACACCTTCATAGCGAGTTCCTCCGTGAGCGGAACGACCTTTTACGGTCAGACGGAACCACATGGAGCCTTGTTGTTTCGGGAAAATCTTCATGTTCGTCGGTTCCGGGATGAGTGCGGCATCTGCCTTGTAGCCTCGCAGAATGGTCGCCAGCGTGCCTGCCCCACCGCTCTCTTCCTCCACTACGCTTTGGAAAATGACATCCCCTTTTAACTGCACCCCTAGTTTCTGCAGCACTTGAATAGCCAGAAGGGAAGAAAGATTTCCCCCTTTCATGTCCGTTGCGCCACGTCCGTACAGCTTGCCATCCTCCACTTTTCCACTGAAAGGATCGTCGCTCCATTGGGCATGATCACCTGCAGGCACCACATCCACGTGTCCGTTTAAAATGATGGAGCGGCCCTCGCCTGCACCCTTCCATACACCGACCACGTTCGGACTACCCGCGAATTCCTGACGAGGGGAAACAAAATACGGATGCTGCAGCAGCTCCTCGCCTTCCATCACCCACAGATCGACGTCCAAGCCCATCGAAGCCAATGTTTTCGCGATGCTCTCCTGAATGGATTCCTCGTCACCTTGTATGCTTGGATCTTTTACCCATCCTTGCAGCAGTGCGGTCGCCGCTTCCCGGTCCTTTTCCAACTGTTCCCGAATGAGAGACTGCCAGTTTTCCATGATCTTCCTCCTGAATCGCGGATATTTGGTTTCGCTGTTCCTTATCGAAATACGCCTACCTCGCCGTCGATTTTCAGCTCGGCTTCCGTCGCACCGATCACATCTGCTACACAATACGGATACATGACCTCACGCAAGTAAAGCCCGTCAGGCATGACCTGCATGACTGCCATATCCGTGATGATCCAATCGGCCGCGTTCTTTGCAGTCAGGGGCAGCGAGCACTCCCTGACGATTTTTGAGCGTCCATTTTTATCCAGATGGGTCGTTACTACCATCACCTTTTTCGCCTTTTGCGCCAGCTCCATCGCTCCACCCATTCCCGGAACGCGTTTGCCTGGAACGATCCAGTTGGCAATATCCCCGCTCTGACTCACTTCCAGGACTCCCAGGATCGTCATATCGAGAAGACCTCGACGGATAATGGCAAAAGCGGTTGCGCTATCAAAAAAGGAAGCACCTGTCGCAAGGGTGACGGGAAAACCGCCAGCATTGCAGAGCATCGGGTTTTCCTCCCCTTTTTGCGGACTCGGACCCGTGCCCAGAATCCCGTTCTCGGCATGAAACATGACCCGTACGTCAGAAGGGATAAAATCAGCAACCATTGTCGGAATCCCGATGCCGAGATTGATGATCATCCCATCCTCGATCTCCAAGGCAGCGCGTCGGGCTATCCGTTCACGATAGCTCTCTGTCTCTTTTACTTCTCCCATGCCCATTGCCAATTCACCCCTTCACTTTGCACGATAAAGTTGATGAACACGCCGGGCGTGACGATTTCCTCCGGTGACAGCTCGCCGATCTCGACGATTTCATCCGCTTCAACGATGGTGATTTCCCCTGCCATAGCCACCAGTGGGTTAAAGTTGCGTGCACTCGTATCAAAAACCAAATTTCCGTAACGATCTGCCTTTTTCGCGTGGACGATCGATACTTCTGCCGTAAGTGGCGTCTCTAGCAAGTACTCCTTGCCGTCCAGCACGACTTTCTGCTTTCCCTTTTCTGCGATCGTCCCAATGCCGACGTCAGACAGAATACCGCCCAGTCCTACTCCCCCTGCACGGACTCGCTCGGCCAGAATTCCCTGTGGGCAAAACTCAACCTCGAGCTCTCCTGCCGTCATTTGCGCCCCTGCGTTGGGGTTCGAGCCTATATGCGAAGCGATCACTTTTTTGACTCGCTTCTCTGTCACCAGCTTGCCGATCCCGATGTGAGGGAACGCCGTATCATTACTGATCAGGGTCAGATCGCGAACACCCTTTTCCAAGATGCCCTGAATCAGGGAGGGAGGGTTGCCTACTCCTCCGAATCCCCCTGCCAAGAGCGTCATTCCGTCGTGAAAATGAGTCAGCGCTTCCTCCATGGAAATCACTTTTTCAAATCGATTGGTCATTAGCGCTCTCTCCCTTCTATCCGATCAGTGCCTGCTCTTGGAGCTCTTGCTGTACACTTTCGATGGCTGTTTTCAAAATGCTGATCAGTTCGTCGATCTCTTCCTTCGTAATCGTGAGTGGCGGCGCTAGGATGACGCAATCACCTGCTACGCCCTCAATTCCACCGACTGCCGGATAAACTAACAAGCCTCTTTCAAACGCTTTGGCAATGACCTGCCCGCTCACATTTTTGGAAAGCTCGAACGGCTCTTTGGTCTGTTTGTTCTTCACGAATTCCAATCCGCACAGCATACCTAATCCGCGCGCGTCTCCAATCAGCGGCAACTCTTCTGCGAGCTCTTGCAAGCGTTCGAGCAAATATGTCCCTTGCTCAGCTGATTTCTGGATAAGCTGGTGTTTTTCTACGTAGTTCAGTACGGCGAGGGAGACTGCTGCCGACTGTGGATTGGCACTGTAGGTGTGCCCTGCCATGATCAGCCCGCTGCCTTTTGTGATCGTCTCGATGATTTCCTCTGAAACGATCGTTGCTGCCATTGGGGTGTACCCCGCACTCATGCCTTTTCCAAGCGTAATCATATCGGGCACTACGCCCCAGTGGTCCACGCCAAACGCTTTTCCTGTGCGTCCGACGCCTGTCATTACTTCATCGGCGATAAACAGCACGTCGTATTTGTCGCAAATCTCCCGGATGCGCTGGAAGTAGCCATCTGGTGGGACTACTGCGCCAGCTGTCGCCCCGATGATCGGCTCAGCTATGAAAGCTGCTACCTGGTCCTTGCCTACACGCAGAATGGCTGTCTCCAACTCGTTCGCGCATTGCAACCCGTACTCTTCCAGGCTCATTCCTTCTGGCTTGCGGTATGGGTATGGCCCCGTAATCGCCGGATAGTCTTCCAGCAAGGGAACGAACCGCTTGCGACGCAGGACGTGCCCGGACATGGAGAGTGCCCCCATGGTGATTCCGTGATAGCTCATCCAACGTGAGATAATGCGGTTTTTCGTCGACTTCCCTTTTTCCTGCCAATATTGAATCGCAATTTTTTGTGCGGTCTCTGTTGCTTCTGATCCGCTGCTGACAAAGAAGGTCCAATTGAGTGAACCAGGTGTCCACTCCGCCAGCTTTGCCCCCAGCTGCTCTACTGCGTCACTACTAAAATGGGAGCGGTATGCAAAGGAAACTTCCTTGGCTTGAGCGTACATCGCTTCTACGACTTCATCCACAGCATGACCGATGCTTACCGTTACAGCGCCGCTGCATCCGTCGATGTATCGTTTCCCCTCTTTATCGTAAAGGTAAATTCCTTTTCCATGAGAGATCACCGGGTAGTTCTTACCCAGCTCAGGCTTAATTACATAACTTCTTTCCATTGTCGCCACCTCGCTTTTCTCTACCTTCATCGTATCTGACCGAAGTGCTGTAGCCATCCGACGAGCTGGCAAAAAAACATGGTAAAGTGACAAAATCTTTTGTACATTTTGTATAAAGAACTTTTTCGGAGGGATCGCTGATGACGATTACTATTCGGGAGGCCCTTCAATTGCCGGATATGGTTCAAACGAGATTGATCGCCGGTGCTGGCGGCTTGGACAACCCGATTCGCTGGGTTACCATCGTAGAAGTATTGGAAGACGCGTCTCGGCTGCAGGAAGGCGAATTTCTCATTACGACTGGTTTTGGTCTTGCCGAAAACACAGAACGCCTCGCTTCGTTCATCCCGTCTTTAGCCAGTCAAAAATTGAGTGGAGTTGCCATTCATACAGGCTTTTACTTACGTGAAATTCCCGCTGCGTTTATCGAGATGGCTGACCGTCTACAGCTGCCGCTGATTGAAATACCTGCGGAAATCAACTTTTCCACCATTACGAAGGCTATTTTGCAGCCCATCATAAACAGGCAATTTGAAACACTCGCTTACTCACAAGCGATTCACAACCGGATGATCGACGCTGCCCTTTCCAAGGGGGGACTAGCTGCCATCGCCGCGGAGCTTGCCACGTTAACTGGCGGTGCCGTGACTCTGGTTGATGCTTTAGGCTTTGAAGTGACCCAGCACGGTTCCACGGGTCCGGATGAGTCAATCGCTGGAGAAAATAGTGCTCATTCGATTCCTATCCGCGCCAATCGCGAACATTTTGGCACTCTGACGCTGGTCAAGCCCCAGGAGGCATGGAAGGATCTGGACGACGTGGCACTCCAGCATGCCTCAACCCTCTGTGCACTTGAATATGTAAAGGAACGGGCTGTATCCGCAACGGAATGGCGTTTGAAGGGGGATTTTGTTGAGGAGCTACTAAATGGAAAACAAATGAGTTCATCCGAGCTGGAAAGCCGGTGTCGCATGCTAGGCTATCCGCTTACAGGCGGACATTTGGTCGTCGCTTTGAAAGTCGATGTAAAAGATGATGCCGTCCTCTACGAGCTGCATCAAAGCGCCATCCTGTTGATGCGCCGACTGTGCGATCGACAACAACGCTCCTATTTACTGCGCGAACGGCCACACTATTTATTGTTCGTGTTCCCTGACAATCGATCAAGCCTGCAGTTGATAGAGCTTTTTGCACAGCGCTGGGAGCAACTGCACAAGGATTTTTCCATGCATCTGGCCTTGAGCAACTCTCGAATGCAGTTGGAGGAAGTGGCCTCTGCCTCAGAAGAAGCGCTGTTTGCCCTGCAAGCCTATCCCTTGCTAGCATCTGCACCCGACATGCTCCGTTATCGAGACATGCAAGGGTATCAATTCCTGTTTCCCTACCATCGAAGTCAGGAAGCGCTTCTGGAGCTTTGGAAGCCTTTGCTGGATCCTTTGATCGGCTACGACAAAAAACATAACCAGCAGCTGCTGGAGACACTGGACGTGTATCTGCAGCAAAATGGGAACGGATTGCAGACGTCACAAGCGTTATATATTCACCGACACACCCTTAAATACCGATTAACGCAGATCGAAGAAAAAACGGGCTACCGCCTGGAGGATGCACATCAGCGCTGGCAGCTGCAATTGGCCCTGATGGCCCGCCGTCTCCAGAAGCAATTGTATCCCTCTCAGGCATAGCCCTTACTCCCACGCGGAGCGAAGTGGTTTCACCCAGATGTTCATGTCCTCGTACCCGGAAAAGATCGTGCAATTATTAATCAATCGTCCCCGATACTCGTAGCCCATCTTGGACGCTGTTACGTTCATTCCTGCTGATTGAGCCCGTGTCAACGTGTACAAGTAGTAGATTCCAGACTCCTCCATCTTGCCTTCCAATGCAGTGAACAGCGGTTGGAGGAGTCCTTTTCCTGCGTGATCCGGATGGGTCGCACAGTCTGTCATCTCTGCAGAGCCCATTCGTTCATTTACCTCCGCAGAAGCCGCGCATGCGATCTTTCCTTCGCGCTCCACAACCATATAGCGCGTCCCTTCTTCCATCGTTTTGAGAACGTACTGAGGGTCATTCATCGGCGTCGGATAAGTAGCAAACACCAAGGCGTACAGCCGTGCTAGCTCTTCTGCATCAGCCTCATTTGCTTCACGCAGAGAATACCCTGATGGCAAGGGCTTACCTTCGCCATTTCCTTTTTTACGCAAGCTCAAAGCCAATATGTCCTCCGCCAGATCAGGCGCCACAGAAGCAGCGCGTTCCTCAGTCAAAAAGCAGGAGAGCATTTGTGCATTTTCCCCTTGAAAAAAGCCCTCGATAACCCCTTCCTGGCTATATCCCAGTGCGAGCCATTTCTCTACATCCGCCTTTTTACCATAGACGATCATCTTTGTGGCATCTGATTCAACAGCCAGCTTCCTCAACACCTGATCCATTTCGCCAATCATGTTCGGATCATATACGTGCAGTTTGACTCGACGGTTTTGTATATCCACGACCAAATCGCCAGATGCTAGCATCGCATCTACATTCGCCATGTAGGTATTCCCCTTTCCTACTCTTTTTTTCATTGTAGCAAAATCAGCTCTCCCGTCATCTGCCAATCTGTATAAAACAAAGGCATGATGGAAGGACGATAAAAGACACCTGAATCGGATAGGTATCCGAGGAGAGCCATTTGTACCGTACGCTCATAGGATGATAGAAGATAATGCTCCATCTGGGAAGGAGGGGGTTCTCGTGAGTGTAGGTAATAACAATGTCGCCCTGATATTGGTTCTTTTCGTCCTCCTTGTGATCGTGCTCACTGCAATTGGGTAAAGATCGATTTCGCCCCTCATCAAAGTAGTATCGGGGGGCTTTTTACATATGCATGTAATAAGTGGCTTACGTCTGTGAAAGGAGGAAGCTCACGTGGCCCCACTCATTTACGCCCATCGCGGTGCTTCTGGCCTCTTTCCGGAAAACACCATGGAATCCTTCTACGCAGCCGTCCGGCGTCGAGCCAATGGCATTGAGCTCGACGTACAGCTGAGCAGGGACGACAAGCTCGTCGTCATTCACGACCATACAGTAGACCGTACGACTACAGGCTCTGGTCCTGTTCGTCGCCATACTTTGCAGGAACTGAGGCAATTGCGAGCAGATCGAGGCTCTTCCTCCCGTTTTTCCAAAGCGAAAATACCTACGCTGCGTGAAGTGTTCCATGCCTTTTCAGATACGCCCCTGCGTTTTATCCTTGAGCTGAAAAATTTTTTGTCAGATCAACCTGACCTCGAGGAACGAGTCCTTGAGCAAATTCGGCGTTACCATTTGACAGAGCGTACGATCATCTCTTCATTCAATTTTGACAGCTTGTTGCACATCAAAGAGTTGGATCCTTCACAAACTACAGGACTTTTGTACGTAGGACCGATCCCCCGCCCTTGGGAAGTTGCGCTGCGTTACCAGGCTGATCAGCTTCATGTACCCATGGACCAGTTATCTGCGAAACTCGTAGAGGAGTCGCACAACCATGATCTGACCGTACTAGGCTGGACCGTGAATAGCGCCCAGGAAATCGAAGCCGCTCTCGATATGGGCGTAGACGGATTGATTACCAACTATCCTGGACGCGCGAGAAAGATCTTGCGGGCACGCTCATAGTCATATACATGCGAAAAGGAGCCCCCACCTACAGGGCTCCCTTTTTTGCGTTTATGATGCTTTACCTCGTCTGCGGTACATAAAATTTGCCTTGCCATGTATTTCGATTTCTCAGTTCAGCATCAATGCCATTGAGCACTTCCCACTTTTTCCGGCTCCACATCGGGCCGATCAAAAGGTCAGGTGGTCCATCCCCTGTGATGCGATGCACAATCATTTCAGGCGGGAGTATTTCCAGCGAGTCTACGACCAGCTTCGTATACTCTTCTTGTGACAGGAAGTCCAGCAGTCCAGCTTCGTATTGTTTGACCATCGGAGTTTTGCGCAGCAAATGGAGCAGGTGGATTTTGATCCCCTGAACATCCAGATGTGCTACGGCATTGGCCGTTTGCATCATTTCTTCATGCGTTTCTCCTGGCAATCCGTAGATGATGTGAGAGCAAATGCGGATGTTGTGCTTGCGCAGCTTTTCAACGGCTTGCAGGTAGCACTCATAGTCGTGCGCCCGGTTGATGAGCGTAGCCGTATGCTCATGAATCGTTTGCAAGCCCAGTTCCACCCACAGATAGGTGCGCTCGTTCAATTCCGCCAAATATTCCACCACATCATCTGGCAAGCAGTCAGGACGAGTAGCAATCGATAGCCCTACCACACCTTCTTGCTTGAGAATGACTTCGTACATTTCACGCAGTTCTTCTACAGGAGCGTAGGTGTTGGTGTAGGCTTGGAAAAAGCCAAGGTACTTGGCACTCGGCCACTTTTCATGCATCCGGTTCTTGACGTCGTGAAATTGGCGTTCCAGATCCATCCGACGGTCACCCGCAAAGTCTCCAGATCCCCTCGCGCTGCAAAACGTGCAGCCGCCGGTAGCTACCTTTCCATCCCGGTTGGGGCAGCTGAA
>JARDZO010000178.1 GCA_029240815.1 Brevibacillus sp. | reverse complement strand
GGAATTTAAAAAAGATGACCCCCGTTCAATACAGGGATCATCTACTGAGAGCTGCCTAGACTTTTTAAAAGTGTCCTTTACAAAGGGTACATTTTACCTCCTTTTGCCCCCTGTTCTCTGTAGCGTTTGATAAAGAGTGCCCGCCTAAACATCCGTGCATTTTTTAAACGGAAAGCCTCGGATATACAGCTAGGAAATTGCGAGGTGTTCGTTAGGTGCTGGTGGACGAGTTGACGCTGAAGAAGCTACGCAAAATGAAAACGCGGCTCTCTAAGTAATAGAGAACCGCATTTCGAACAACCATTTGCACCTGTATGGCGTCCCCGAGAGGATTCGAACCTCCGACCTACAGTTTAGGAAACTGACGCTCTATCCTGCTGAGCTACGGGGACATAGATATGTGTTATTTGGACAAGCCACGTAAATCTGCTGCCCACCTACCTCCTTATTATATGCCGTTACCCTCTTTTTGGCAAACAAACGGGGCCTTGAGACAGGAGTGCGAATACGGAGGCAGCGAACAAAGAATATCGCGTACAAAAGAACCTCTCATAAAAAGGACTAGGAATCATGGCTCCTAGTCCTTTGCTTCTTCCACTTTTTATCGATTACTGATGAGCAAACTGCTCTTCCTCCGTAGACCCACTGAGAGCCGTCGTAGAAGATGTTCCTCCCGCAATGACTTGTGCGATCTCGTCAAAGTAACCAGTACCAACTTCACGCTGGTGACGAGTAGCAGTGTAACCGTGCACCTCACTGCCAAACTCTGCCTGCTGCAGCTCAGAGTAAGCAGCCATACCGCGATCCCGATAGCCTCTCGCCAGCTCAAACATACCGTAGTTCAAGGCATGGAAGCCTGCCAGTGTAACGAATTGGAACTTGTAGCCCAGCTCACCCAGCTCATCCTGGAAGCGTGCGATCGATTCTTCATCCAGCTTTTTCTTCCAGTTAAACGATGGCGAGCAGTTATAAGCCAGCAGCTTCCCAGGGAATTTTTCATGGATCGCCTCGGCAAAACGGCGGGCTTCCTCCAGGTTTGGCTCAGATGTCTCGCACCAGATCAGGTCTGCATAAGGAGCATACGCGAGACCACGGGCGATTGCGGCATCCAGTCCACCTCGCAGGCGGAAGAATCCTTCTGGTGTCCGTTCTCCGGTAAGGAACGGCTGATCTTGCTCATCGATGTCGCTGGTAATGAGGAAAGCGCCATTGGCATCGGTACGTGCTACGATGATTGTCGGTACCCCCATTACATCCGCTGCGAAACGAGCTGAGATCAGATTGCGAACAGCTGCTTGGGTCGGGATGAGTACCTTACCGCCCATATGACCGCATTTTTTCTCGGAAGCGAGCTGGTCCTCAAAGTGAACACCTGCTGCCCCCGCTTCAATCATGCCTTTCATCAGTTCAAATACATTCAGAGGGCCGCCAAATCCCGCTTCTGCGTCAGCTACGATCGGCGCGAACCAATGAGTATCGGTACCGCCCTCAGATTGATCGATTTGATCCGCGCGTTGGAGAGCCTGGTTGATGCGCTTTACAACTTGAGGAACACTGTTTGCTGGATAGAGGCTTTGGTCGGGATACATTTGACCAGAGAGATTGGCGTCAGCTGCTACTTGCCAGCCACTCAAGTAAATGGCCTTCAGCCCCGCCTTTACTTGCTGGATAGCCTGATTCCCAGTCAATGCGCCCAATGCCTTGATATGGTGCTCAGTATGGAGCAACTGCCACAAACGCTCTGCACCCAATCGTGCTAATGTATGTTCTACCTGAACAGATCCACGCAGACGAACGACATCTTCCGCGGTATAAGTACGAGATACTCCCTGAAAACGCTCGGTTTGCCAGCTTTGCTCTACCTGTTGAATCGCTTCTTGCTTGTTTTGTTTGCTCATTTTCGTTTCCCCCACTCGATTTTTTATGTGAAATTACAATTGCCGACGCTTATGAAAGATAGCGATAACCAGGAACGGTCAGGAAGTCCTCGAATTCATCGTCCGTCACCAATTGCAGAAAGAGTCCTCCTGCCACCGGAAACTTGCTTTCCTCATACCGCTCATGTCCCATTGCTGTCTTCAATGCTTGTAGTTCCTCAGTTAGCCACTGTTTCACCAATGCCTCAGTAATCTTGCGTCCATCCTGCAAGACTCCACGCGGATGACGCATCCACTGCCAGACCTGTGCCCGGGAAATTTCCGCGGTCGCTGCGTCCTCCATCAGGTTATGGATCGGTACAGCTCCTGATCCGCGCAGCCAAGCCTCTACATATTGCAAACCGACAGTGATATTCGTACGGACGCCTTCCTCTGTTATCACACCTGCTGGTACAGCCAATAGATCACTAGCGGTCACTTGCACGTCCTCGCGTTTGTACCAGATCTGATTGGGCTCTCTCATTAAACGATTAAAGACTTCCATTGCCACAGGCACCAAACCAGGGTGTGCTACCCATGTCCCATCGTGACCGTCGTACGCCTCCCGCTCTTTATCAGCACGTACTTTGGCGATTGCTTCCTCATTTTTGACCGGGTCGTTCTTGACTGGAATTTGTGCTGCCATCCCACCGATGCATGGCGCTTGCCGCTTGTGACATGTTTTTACTGCCAACGACGTGTACGCCTTCATGAACGGAACCGTCATCGTGACTTGCGCACGGTCAGGTGTAATGACATCTGGTTGATTGCGCAGCTTTTTAATATAGCTAAAGATGTAGTCCCATCGACCACAATTGAGTCCAGCGCTATGCTCACGTAACTCATACAAAATTTCGTCCATTTCAAAGGCAGCTAAGATCGTTTCAATCAACACCGTTGCCCGGATGGTGCCGCGAGGGATATGAAGTTCATCCTGGGCGAACAGAAACACATCATTCCACAGGCGCGCCTCTAGATGACTTTCCAGTTTGGGGAGATAGAAATAGGGAGCCGTACCATTCGCCATCAAAGCTTGCACATTATGGTAAAAGTACAGACCAAAGTCGAGCAGGCTACCTGAGATCGGTCTGTTATCGAGCGTGATGTGCTTCTCCTCCAAATGCCATCCGCGCGGGCGCACAATGAGTACGGCTGTTTTTTCCTTCAGCGCGTATTGCTTGCCTTCGGGACTGGTAAAAGAGATGTTGCGACGTACAGCATCCTTCATGTTGATCTGACCTTGGATCGTGTTGTCCCACGTAGGCGAGTTTGCATCTTCAAAGTCTGCCATAAAGAGCCGCGCTCCAGAGTTCAGTGCATTGATGACCATTTTACGGTCGCCAGCAGGCCCAGTGATTTCTACACGCCGATCCATCAAATCAGCTGGCAAAGGAGCTACTGTCCAATCGCCTTTGCGGATCTGAGCTGTCTCTGGCAAAAAGTCAGGCAGCTGTCCCGCGTCAATTTTTAATTGTCTTTCTTGTCGTTCGGCAAGCAATTGCTGTCGTCTGTCTCCAAACTTCTGTTCCAGCTTGATGATGAATTGAATGGCTTCTGGTGTGAGAATGTCGCGATAGTCGTTGAGCAATTCTCCGGTAATGCTTAATTCCAAAGGATAGGGATTAGTCGGGATCGTGGTCAAAATAGCTCCTCCTCCATCAGAGAAACGTTATTATGATACAGGTGTGGATTTAATTTTGTATTATAGTACAGAAGGTTCAAAAAAAATGGTCTTACTCCTGATATCCGCTGCCGCTGCAATGACTGCAGCTGACATGCCCATCGCCCAGACAATGGTGACAAGCCGCCCCATTCTCATCGTGACCTACTCCTCCACATCTTGTGCAACTTTGTTCGCCGTTTCCCTCGCAACGGTAGCAGTCCATTTTCCATTCCCTCCATATCTGTATTAAAACAATATTCTTAAGATTTGTTTTTATTATATAACAGAGATTAGTACAGTGCAACACGATTTTTTAAATTTTTCCTCCTGTATTAGAACACAAATAAAACAGCCCTTGTCCCAAGGGATCAAGAGCTGTTTTGCTATCTATTTACACTTCTTATTTTGGCGAGATTTTTTCTACTCCACCCATATACGGACGCAGTACTTCTGGAATGATGATCGATCCGTCTGCTTCCTGGTAGTTTTCCAAAACAGCAGCGACGGTACGACCAATCGCGAGTCCCGAGCCATTCAGTGTATGCACGAATTCAGGCTTCGACTTGGTGTCGCGGCGGAAACGAATGTTGGCACGACGAGCCTGGAAATCTTCGAAGTTCGAGCACGACGAAATTTCCCGGTACATATTGTTGCTCGGAATCCATACTTCGAGGTCAAACTTTTTGGCTGCTGTAAAGCCCAGATCGCCAGTGCACATGCTCAATACACGGTAAGGCAAGCCCAAGAGCTGAAGTACTTTCTCTGCGTTTTTCACCAGTTTATCCAGCTCATCATACGAATCTTCCGGTTTGGCGAACTTAACCAGCTCGACTTTGTTAAATTGGTGCTGGCGAATCAGGCCACGTGTATCACGACCTGCCGAGCCCGCTTCCGAACGGAAACAAGCGCTGTACGCCGCATAGTAACGAGGCAGGTCTGCCCCATCCATGATTTCATCACGGTGCATGTTGGTCACAGGAACTTCAGCCGTTGGGATCAGGAAATAATCTGGCCCTTCCAGCTTGAACGCATCCTCTTCAAACTTTGGCAATTGACCCGTTCCCGTCATGCTCGTACGGTTGACGATGTAAGGCGGGATCACTTCTTCATAGCCATGTTGATTGGCGTGCAAGTCAAGCATGAAGTTCATCAAGGCACGTTCCAGACGGGCTCCCATCCCTTTGTAGAACACAAAGCGGCTACCCGTTACCTTTGCAGCTGCTTCAAAATCGAGGATGCCTGCTTGGCTAGCGAGATCCCAGTGTGGTTTTGCCTCAAAATCAAAGTTGCGTGGCTCTCCCCACGTCCAAGCGACCACGTTTTCTTCTTCGGAGGTTCCGATTGGCACGCTATCATGCGGTAGGTTAGGCAGGCTCAGCAAAATCAGTTCTTGCTGCTCATCCAGTTGACGCAGCTCTTCATCGAGTACTTTGATTCGCTCGTTTACTTCTTTCATTTCTGCGATCAAATGATCCGCATTTTCCTTGTTGCGCTTCATTACCGCGACTTGCTCGGATACATTATTACGTTTGTTTTTCAAGGCGTCAGCTTCCTGAATCACCTGGCGTCTTTTTTCATCCACTTCAGCGAATTGATCCAACGCCGATATATCTTCATTGCGATGGGCTAAGCGACGCCTTACTTCTTCCAGATCTTGACGCAATACTTTTACGTCCAACATGTGAGAATCCCTCCGAATCGATTATCAAAAAAAAACAAAAAACACCCGTCCCCTGGTAAGGGACGAGTGTTGTATACCCGCGTTGCCACCCTCGTTGACAAATGCACCGTACTGCTCGCATCTGTCCACTCTTCCGTCATAACGGGACGGTGCCGGACAAAGTTTATCCTTTGCCACTCCGAGATGGATTCCTTCGCACGCCGGATCGGTTTGCACCCACCACCGACTCTCTAGGCCAGGCTCTTACGAAGTACTTGTTCTCATCAGCGCATTCTCTCATTCATTCTTGCTTCTATTGTTAACTGTACTACAGGTTCTATACCTGTGTAAAGGGCGGCTGTCTCCGCAAAAAGAAAAACCGACACCACGTCGATGTCGGTCTAGTTTTGTTTCATGTATCGTCTAGCTGCGGTATTCCCTCACCATTTCGAGGAAGTACTTGTGCAAACGGATATCATCGGTCAATTCCGGGTGAAATGCTGCAGCCAAATAATGACCATCTCTTGCTACTACGATCTTCTCTTCGTATTTCGCTAACACCTGGCCATTTTCCCCTACTTCCATCACATAAGGAGCCCGGATGAAAACAGCAGGATAATCAGCGGCAACACCCGCTACAGGCATCTCGACCTCAAAGCTTTCCTTTTGACGACCAAATGCATTTCGTTCTACTTTGATGTCCATCAGACCAAGGTGGAAATCGTCTTGTCCGTTGATCCGGTTCGCCAACAGGATCGCTCCTGCACATGTTCCGAAGATCGGCTTTTTCGCTTCACCAAATTCGCGAATCGCTTTTAGAAACCCGTACTTATGCATGAGCTTGCTGATCGTTGTGCTTTCTCCGCCCGGAATGATTAAACCGTCCAGGTCGTCCAGCTCTTCCACTTTTTTCACGGAAACGGCTGTCGCTCCTGCCTCTTCCAGCATTCGGACATGTTCCACTACCGCACCTTGTAAAGCCAGTACACCGATTTTCATAGCGTTCACCTTACCAGCCGCGATCTTGCATGCGGTCCGCTTCACGGATTTTGGAGATCTCGATACCTGTCATAGCGCTTCCCAAACCTTTGGATACGCGAGCGATCAGTTCGTAATCGTCATAGTGCGTGGTTGCTTCTACAATCGCGCGGGCGAATTTCTCAGGATTTTCCGATTTGAAGATTCCGGAGCCTACAAACACGCCATCGGAACCGAGTTGCATCATCAGCGCTGCATCTGCAGGAGTCGCTACACCGCCAGCTGCGAAGTTAACGACTGGCAACTTACCGGTTTTGTGCACTTGTTCCAGAAGCTCGTATGGTGCACCCAGATTTTTCGCTTCTGCCATCAGTTCGTCGTAGGACATTGCTTGAACTTTACGCATTTGAGCCATCATCGTACGCATATGGCGAACTGCTTCTACGATGTTTCCGGTTCCTGGCTCTCCTTTAGTACGAATCATGGATGCACCTTCACCGATCCGACGCAGCGCTTCGCCCAGATCGCGGGCACCACATACGAATGGGACAGTGAAGTCTTTTTTATTAATATGGTACAAATCGTCCGCAGGGGTCAATACTTCACTCTCATCGAGGTAGTCAACACCCATGGACTCCAGAACACGCGCTTCCACGAAATGACCAATACGTGCTTTTGCCATGACAGGAATGGATACAGCGTTCAACACTTCTTCCACGATACCCAGATCAGCCATACGCGCTACGCCACCTGCTGCACGAATGTCAGAAGGTACGCGTTCGAGTGCCATAACCGCTACTGCACCAGCTGCCTCTGCAATTTTTGCTTGTTCAGCATTGATAACGTCCATGATGACGCCACCCTTTTGCATCTCAGCCATACCTTTTTTCACGCGGGATGTTCCTACCTGTACCATTTCGTTTCCCCCTATATCATGAAGTCAGAATCAGAACTGTTCTGTGGTGTTATGGTTCGTTGATAAGGTCATTGTAAACGAAAGGTGCAGAAAAAAACAACCCCCTATTTCTTTGATCCAGAAAAAAGCAAAAAAAGATCCCCACCTCTTGAAGAGATAGGGATTGGCCTATTTACTTACCTGTAGCGCTGCTAAACAGGTTGCTAAAGAACTGAATGATGCTGCGGAAGAACAGTCGGATCCAGCTGCCTTCTTCGACTTCCTGACTTGCCACGAGGTCAATGCCCGCTTTTGCTGCATCTTCCGGTTGCAAGTAATCGCTGTCCTTGGCTCCCTCTTCTTTCAAGACGAGCTTACCGATGGCTTGACCTTGCTTGATTGGTGCCGTCAGCTCTTGAAAGGTCACAGTTGGTGTATACTTCGCTTCCGAACCAATCTTGGTCAGTACGTTTACTTCACTGCCTGCTTGAGCACCGACAGTCAATTCCACACCGTTTTTCACAGGTGCGGTTTCAAAGCCTTTGATCGTTGCACCTTTGTCCATTTGCTTGGTAAGTTTAAAGTTACTAAAGCCGTAGTCAAACAGCTTTTTCGTTTCTACAAATCGTTTGGTTTCGTTATCGGTTCCCATGACAACGGAAATCAGACGCATGTTGTCACGAGTCGCTGTACCTGTAAAACAGTATCCTGCCGCTTGGGTATAACCTGTTTTCAGACCATCTGCACCTGGATAGTAATTGTTCAAATCAGGCAGCATCCAGTTGTAGTTTGCTTTTTTCAATTCATCTGGTTTACCCGTACGGAATGTCAGGCGAGGAATTTTAGATACCTCGATTGCTTCCGGGAAATCGCGAATCAGTGCACGCGCGAGGATCGCCGAGTCACGAGCGGACATCAGGTTTTCTACTTGGTCCGTTTGCACGGAGTATGGTCCCAGCTCATTCGCTGGCAAACCGGTAGAGGTTACAAAAGAAGTGTTAGTCATTCCCAATTCTTTTGCTTTCTTGTTCATCATTTGCACAAAGTTTGGTTCACTGCCGGCAACCTTTTCAGCCAACAGTACAGTTGCATCGTTCGCAGATACGACTGCCATAGCCTTGTACAACTCTCTGACGCTAAACGATTCACCTGCATTCAAATAAACGCCAGATGCATCAGAAATTTTCGCCACATAAAAAGCGTATTCGCTTACCGGAACTTGTTCATCCCATGTAATCTTCTTTTGCTTAACGGCTTCTTGCACCAAATACTCAGACATCATTTTACTCATACTGGCAGGTGGCAGTGGCACGTCAGGATTGACGCTGTACAAGATTTTACCCGTTGTTGCCTCTAAGAGAATGGCAGATTTGGCTGCCAGTTGTAGATCGGCTGCAGGTGCTGCATCGGCCTTTGTCGCAGCTCCTCCCATTGCTGTAGCAAATACAGCGACAGAAAGGAACAGACCTGTCAAACGCTTCGTCCATGTCTTTCGTTTCATTAGATTCTCTCACTCTCCCATTTCTGTCGATATCTTGTCTTCCTACTAAACGCACACACCATTTTAAGTTTACCATAGTTTATAGGCATGCTTGAAGCTTGTTTCGGCCTATAATCTATGGCAAACCTTAGAAAACCCCCCTTTCACTAGAAGGAAAGGGGGGTTTAGGTCCTGTGAACTATATTGTTCCTTAGGAAATTGAGTAGTTTGGAGCCTCTTTGGTGATTTGGACGTCATGTGGGTGACTCTCACGCAATCCAGCACCAGTGATGCGCACAAACTGGGAGTTTTCGATCAGATCGTTGATCGTTTTCGCGCCGCAATAACCCATACCGGCACGCAGGCCACCAATCATTTGGAAAGTGACGTCTGCCAATGGGCCTTTGTAAGGAACACGACCTTCGATACCTTCTGGAACCAGTTTTTGTTCATTTTCCTGGAAATAGCGATCTTTACTTCCTGCTTTCATTGCACCGATGGAGCCCATCCCGCGATATACCTTGAAACGACGACCTTGGAAAATTTCAAATTCCCCTGGGCTTTCTTCCGTTCCTGCAAAAAGGCTACCGATCATAATGGCAGATGCGCCAGCTCCAATCGCTTTTGGCAAATCACCGGAGTATTTAATGCCCCCGTCGGCAATAATTGGAATATTGTACTCCCGAGCTACACGGGCACAGTCGTTAATCGCTGTGATTTGCGGTACCCCGATACCAGCTACTACACGGGTTGTACAAATAGAACCAGGTCCAATCCCTACTTTTACTACTGAAGCACCTGCTTCGATGAGATCGCGGGTAGCCTCACCGGTCGCTACGTTTCCTGCGACGATTGTCAGCGTCGGGTAACCTTTTCTAATTTCTTTTACGGTATCGATTACGCCTTTGGAATGACCATGAGCGGTATCAACTACCAGGACGTCCACACCGGCCTTCACCAAGGCTGCAGCGCGTTCGAATGTATCACCGGAAACTCCTACTGCTGCACCGCACAATAAGCGTCCCTGCAAGTCTTTTGCTGCATTAGGGTATTGGATGGCTTTCTCAATATCTTTGATGGTGATCAATCCCATCAGGATGTTGTGCTCGTCCACCAGTGGAAGCTTTTCGATCTTATGTTTTTGCAGGATAGCTTCTGCTTGTTGCAGCGTTGTTCCTACTGGGGCAGTAACCAGATCGTCCTTTGTCATAACATCACGAATCGGGGTGGAGAAATCGTGCACAAAACGAAGGTCACGATTGGTCAAAATCCCAATGAGATGTTTGCTTTCATCTACGATCGGTACACCGGAAATCCGGTATTTACCCATGAGCGCATCGGCATCTGCTACCGTATGGTCTTGAGACAAGGAGAATGGATTGGTGATAACTCCGCTTTCCGAACGTTTTACGCGATCCACTTCGCTCGCTTGTTGCTCGATCGTCATATTTTTATGGATGATCCCGATTCCACCTTGGCGAGCCATGGAGATAGCGAGTGCAGATTCCGTCACTGTATCCATACCAGCACTGATCAGGGGAATATTCAAGGTAACCGATTCGCTCAATTTCGTTCTAAGGTCAACATCCCTCGGCAAAACTTCGGATTTTGCTGGAACGAGCAATACGTCGTCAAACGTTAAGCCCTCTTTTACGAATTTATCTTCCCGCACAGTAGAAAGCTCCTCTCGGTGATAGTTTAAGACAGTGTAGCAAACGGCTTAATTTACTGTCAAGGAATGTGTGTATTGTTCGGTTATAGAATGGATTATCCAGATAAATCAAAAAAATGATCGAGATAAAATAACTGTATTACGAAAATTATCGAAGGTGGATATGAATGGATAATGCTTGGAAAATCTTTCGTTATTTAGAGACGGAACCAACTTCCCGAAAGTATTTAGCCTCCTGTTATGAAAAGCTGGGACTAGATCATCCAGAGCGTTTGGCCTTTCAACAAAGCACTCGTTTCCTCTATTTATGGAAACAGGCCAGGCATTTTTACACAACTGCGGAAGCTGCTGAATTGTCCGTTCAACCTCTGTTGTTGTTTTACGGCTGTACTCATTTGTTGAAAGGCATGCTCTTGACTCGTGATCCAGCCTATCCGCAAAACAGTCGTGTACTTCAGCACGGTGTCACCACCAGGAAGCTAAAACGAAGTGCGTACTCTTTGACAGAAGATGAAATCCGTCCACAAAAGGAGGGGTTCTTTGCTCATCTTGCTCATTTGTTCAGTCTCTCTCCACTACAGGATCGGTACGTTGTTCATGATTTGCTCGCGTCCATACCTGAGGTCAGTGATTCCTATGCCGTTCTTAGTGATACTCAGGCTCTCTGGTTACGTCTGGATTGGAATAAGGGAGTTCCTCCGATCTCTTGCAATGACGCAAACCCGATAGGATCCTGGATTTCCATAACGTTTCCTGATAAACAGGAAGGTCCTTTAGCTTACTCCGTAGAAACCTTTTCGCACTACATACGCCGATTGGCTCCCTTTTCGGACCAATCGGAGCATTTCCAATGGAAAAAGGGGATCGTCAAAGAACTGCTCCTTCCTCAGGTTTCCCTGGCAGCGTTAGAACAACACCCTTTATTTCGCTTACAAGGTCAGGACCTCTTCTTCTGGAACGGCTCCTCGGCTTCGCTCCCCTTGCCTGAATGGGCAAGTCATTACCTTCTGCTGTATTTGCTCAGTATGCTCTGCCGTTACGAAACTGAATGGTGGGGAGAGTTGACGTTATCCCATGGCTACGCAGAACGTTTTCTCGTCGAGCGATTTCTCGAGTATCATGTTGCTACTTTTCCCACCATTATTATGAAGCAGATTCAACAAATTAACCCGTATGCCTGGCCTACATGAATCTAATAAAATCCGATCGATCATATAATAAAAAAACCTTCTCGCCGTTAAAAGCGAAAAGGTTCTTTCTCGTACCTTGAAAACTGGATCTGCATGTATGCTAAGAGTGTGGATAAGTCCTCGACCGATTAGTATTCGTCAGCTCCACGTGTTGCCACGCTTCCACACCGAAC
>JARDZO010000441.1 GCA_029240815.1 Brevibacillus sp. | reverse complement strand
CCCGAAAGAAATCATAGATGAAGTAGAAGTATTCGTTGGAGATATTCGCGACCCCCATGGAGTCAAACAAGCAATGAAAGGATGCGATGTCGTATTCCATTTGGCGGCGCTCATCGCTATTCCTTATTCCTATCATTCGCCAGATACTTATGTTGACACGAATATCAAGGGAACACTGAATATCCTGCAAGCGGCACGCGAACTGAATGTGGAGAAGGTTGTGCATACTTCCACCAGTGAAGTCTATGGGACGGCTCGTTTCGTTCCTATTACGGAGGAGCATCCACTCCAAGGGCAATCCCCATATTCTGCAAGCAAAATAGGTGCCGATCAGATGGCACTTTCTTTTTACAGTTCCTTTGATCTTCCTGTTTCCATCATTCGTCCTTTCAATACCTATGGACCGCGTCAATCTGCTCGTGCCGTGATCCCTACTATCATCACACAAATTGCTGCCGGACAAAGGTCTATCAAACTAGGATCTCTTCATCCAACGAGAGACTTCAATTATGTGAAGGATACAGTCAGAGGGTTTATCGCAGTAGCGCAATCAGATCGATCCGTTGGAGAAGTGATCAATATCGGTAGCAATTATGAGGTGTCGATTGGTCAAACGGTTGAATTTATCGCAGAGGTAATGGGACAGAAAATTGAAATTGAGACCGAGGATAAACGTCTGCGTCCCGAAAAGAGTGAGGTAGAGCGTTTGTGGGCATCAAACTCCAAGGCGAAAGAATTGCTTGATTGGGAGCCAGCTTATGGTGGTACCGATGGATTCAAGCGAGGATTGGCAGAAACCATTAAATGGTTCACCAATCCAGCTCATTTAAGTCAGTACAAAACGGGGATGTATAACGTATGAAGCAGCTAGTCTCAGCAGATAAAATCGTATCCATACTGAAGCAAATCTCTCCTCCTGACAAAGATTTTGTTGCGCTGCACGAGCCAAGTTTTCAGGGCAACGAATGGGCGTATGTGAAAGAATGTTTGGATACCGGCTGGGTTTCGTCCGTTGGAAAATATGTGGACCGTTTCGAGGAGATGCTCCAAGAGTTTACGGGTGTAAAGCGCGCTGTTGCCGTAGTAAATGGCACGGCGGCTTTACATATATGTCTGAAATTGGTGGGTGTAGAGCGGGATGATGAGGTAATCATACCAGCGCTTACCTTTATTGCGACAGCCAATGCTGTATCATACTGTGAAGCGATTCCTCATTTTGTAGACAGCTGCAATGAAACAATTGGATTGGATCCGGTGAAGCTTGGCGACTATTTGCAAGAAATTGCGGAAGTGCGCGATCAAACTTGTTATAACAAAGTAACCGGTAGAAGAATTAAAGCGGTTGTGCCGATGCATACATTCGGCCATCCGATTGATCTAGATACACTTGTAGATGTTTGCCAACGCTACCATCTGGAACTGGTAGAGGATGCGGCTGAATCATTGGGTTCGTATTATAAAGGCCGGCATACGGGGAATTTGGGACGTGTCTCGGCCCTCAGCTTTAACGGAAACAAAATCATGACAACAGGTGGCGGCGGAGCGATTTTAACCAACGACGAAGCATTGGGACAACTTGCCAAGCATTTGACGACAACGGCGAAAAAGCCCCATAAATGGGAGTTTGTTCACGACCAAGTGGGTTATAACTATCGCATGCCGAATATCAATGCCGCTTTGGGATGTGCCCAGCTGGAGCAATTACCTGATTTTTTGGCTAAAAAAAGAGCCTTGGCGCAATCATATCAAAACCAATTCTCACAAGTAGAAGGCGTGTCTTTTGTAAGCGAGCCGAGTCACGGGATTAGCAACTATTGGTTAAATGCGATTCGTTTGGCACCGGAATGGAAGCACCTGAGAGACGAAATTTTGAGCGTAACCAACGAGCATAGCTTAATGACAAGACCGATATGGCGCCTGCTGAGCAGCCTGCCTATGTACGAAAACGCTCCCCAAATGGATTTGTCTGTAGCCAAGAGCCTGGAGGAAAGCATTGTGAATATCCCAAGTAGTTCACATCTGGGGGCAGCTTATGTCGAAACGTAAAATATGTGTAGTGACGGGAACCCGAGCGGAATATGGTCTGCTCTACTGGCTCATGCGCGAGATTCAAGATGATCCCGACCTACACCTGCAAATCGTCGTTACAGGGATGCATTTGTCTCCTGAGTTTGGGCTTACCTATAAAACGATCGAGCAGGACGGATTCTTCATCGATGAAAAAGTAGAGATGCTCCTTTCCAGTGATTCTCCTGTAGGTATCGCGACATCAATCGGTGTAGGAACAATTGGTTTCGCGAATGCTTTTGACAGGCTGCAACCCGACGTCGTGGTAGTGTTGGGAGATAGATTTGAAATCCTGGCAGCGGCACAAGCGGCTATGGTCGCTCGATTGCCGCTGGCGCATTTACATGGTGGAGAGAAGACAGAAGGGCTTATCGATGAATCTATTCGACATTCCGTAACGAAAATGTCCCAGCTCCATTTTGTCTCAACAGAAGATTATCGAAAAAGAGTGATTCAATTAGGAGAAAGCCCGGAAAGAGTCTGGAATGTTGGGGCAATGGGCATTGATCAAATACGACGGCTTGTCCTGTTAGAGCGAACAGAATTCGAAGATTCGATCGGGTTTGAACTCGGACAACTCAACTTCCTTGTCACCTACCATCCGGTAACGTTGAAGAAACAGAGCCCAGAGTATTACTTGAATGAAATGTTTGAGGCACTTGAGCATTTCCCAGAGGCAAAAGTTATTTTTACAAAACCAAATTCTGATACGGATGGACGTACTATTTCACAAATGATAGATGAGTATGTCAGTAAGAATAAAGATAGAGCAGCGTCGTTTACATCCTTAGGGCAGCTTCGATATTTAAGTGCAATTAAACACTGTGATTTAGTTCTAGGAAATTCGTCAAGTGGTCTGATCGAGGTTCCTTATTTTAAAAAACCTACTGTGAATATTGGCATTCGACAACGCGGGAGGCTGAGACCGAATTCCGTGATTGACTGCAATGAGTCGAAAGAAGAAGTCGTCGATGCTATACAAAAAGCTCTTTCTCCTTCT
>JARDZO010000440.1 GCA_029240815.1 Brevibacillus sp. | reverse complement strand
TCCGAGACGTTCCGCTAGCGCTGCAGCAGCTTCAGCATGGGCCACAGAGGCCAGCTCTGGCTGGAATTTTTTCACCTGCCGAGCCAGCAAGTCCACATTCGTTCCTGCCGCCATCGCTACCACTGAGAATTTCCCTGGATGCTGTTCGACAACATCCAGGGTGCTCGTGCCGACAGAACCAGTGGACCCCAAGAGTGCTATTTGTTTCACTGAATTCACCCTCTATAATTCTTTATGCGTCAGGTCTCAGACGATTCCTAGTAGATGCAAAACCGGGAAGACGAGCAGGAAGCTGTCAAACCGATCAAGCACACCACCGTGCCCAGGGATCAGCTGACCGGAATCCTTCACACCAAAATGACGCTTCAAGCCGGATTCCACCAAGTCTCCCATCTGTCCGATGATCCCTGCTACCACTGCAATCAGAAATGCTTGAAGCATATCCAAGCCGCCAAAGATGGCGTTCACTGCAAGTACCACGACAATGGAAGCCAAAAGTCCCCCCAAGGAGCCCTCGATCGTTTTGTTTGGACTAATTTCTGGCCACAGCTTTCGTTTCCCGATCGCTTTTCCTACAAAATAAGCCCCGGAATCCGTCGACCAAATTCCGAGAATGACGAGTACCGTTAGCATCAATCCGTCCGGAAGATTGCGGGTAGCTGCCATATAAGTAAAACCAAAGCCTATGTATAACGCCCCCACCAATGTAAGGGCGATGTGTTCGATATGAAACTGATTTTTCCGCAAAACGGAGTAAATCAATAAAAGCAGAAGAACTGCTATCATCAGATCCGGCGTGCTGATGGTAAGCCAGGTGGAAAAAGAAAGGGACGGCCAAAGAATGCTGATCATCAAAATGTATCCGAGTATGCTTGCGACGTTCCATGGCTGGAGGCCCGCCATCCTCATAAATTCAAAATGGCCAATTACGGCCAAAAGCAATACCAATAATGAGTACCAGCTTCCTCCCAAATAGATCAAAAGGAGAAAAGCGGCCCCACCAATCAAGCCTGTTATTATACGTTGCTTCAACAGATTCCACCTCTCGGCTATACCGCCCCGTAGCGACGAGCTCGACCTTGGTACTCCACTATCGCTTGATAAAAGTGTTCACGGGAAAAATCCGGCCAAAGCACATCCGTAAACCACATTTCAGTGTACGCCAATTGCCAGAGCATAAAGTTGCTCAAACGAATCTCTCCACTTGTGCGAATCAAGAGGTCTGGATCGGGGATTTCGCTTGTATACAGGTAACGGGAAATGACTTCCTCATCCAATTCCTGCGGGTCAAGTTCCCCCGCTTTCACTTGCGCTGCAATCACCGAAAATGCTTTGACAATCTCATCACGTCCACCGTAGTTCAAAGCAAAATTCAGCTGTAGTCCACGGTTGTCACGTGTTTTCTCTTCCGCTTCAAGCAATGCCTTTAATGTGTGAGAAGGCAGTTCATCCTTGCTTCCCAACATGCGAATGCGAACATCTCGTTCAATCAATTCATCCAATTCTGTCGACAAAAATTCCTGCGGAAGCTTCATGAGAAAATCCACTTCGTCCCGCGGTCGCTTCCAGTTCTCGGTAGAAAAAGCGTACATCGTCATATAGCGTACACCGATCTCGTCAGCCGCTTTGACGACTTCCTTTACCGTTTTCATTCCTGCTCGATGCCCGGCGACCCGGGGTAAACTGCGCATGTTGGCCCATCTTCCATTCCCGTCCATGATCACTGCGACATGCTCCGGGATTTTGCCGGAGAGGTCCAGTTCTTCCTGCACGGTTTGTTTTTCCTTGCGGGTCCATTTGCGAGCTAGATGTTCTAACATAAAGTGTTCCCCCGTAATGAGAGATATAGACGTACATCCCCCTCAAGTGAGAGGGGGATTCCCTTGAATTACACTTCCAAGATGTCTTTCTCTTTATCCTTAACGACTTTGTCGACTTCTGCAATAAATTTATCCGTCGTTTTTTGTACCGTTTCTTGATGGCGACGAGATTCATCTTCGGAAATGGTTGCTGCTTTTTCAAGCTTCTTGATCTCATCGTTAGCGTCGCGGCGAATGTTGCGAATCGCTACTTTGGTTTCCTCACCGCTCTTGCCAGCCAATTTCACCAAGTCTTTGCGACGTTCTTCTGTCAGTGGCGGGATGATCAAACGAATGATCACACCGTCGTTGCTTGGCGAAATACCCAAGTCCGATTGCTGCAGAGCGCGATCAATTTCTTTCAGAGCCGTTTTGTCCCAAGGCTGAATAGTGAGCATGCGAGGTTCAGGGACACTCACGTTAGCCAACTGGCTAATCGGCGTCGGCGTACCATAATAGTCAACCATCACACGATCCAGCATAGCAGGGTTTGCACGTCCTGCACGCAGAGTGGACAAGTCTCTTTTCAGATTCGAAATCGCTTTGTTCATGCGATCTTCCATGTCTTTGATCACGGATTGTGCCATAATTATTCCCCCTTCACCAGAGTACCGATCTTATCGCCCATCACTGCCCGGCGAATATTGCCTTCTTCGGAAATGTTAAAGACGATCAGCGGAATATTGTTGTCCATGCACAGACTCGATGCTGTGGAATCCATGACACCCAGTCCTTTGTTCAGGACTTCCAGGAAAGTCAAACGATCGTATTTCTCCGCATTCGGATCCAAGCTCGGGTCTGCAGAATAAACGCCGTCCACTTTATTTTTTGCCATCAGGATAACTTCAGCTTCAATCTCGGCTGCGCGCAAGGCAGCAGTTGTATCCGTAGAGAAATAAGGGTTTCCAGTACCAGCAGCGAAGATAACGACACGCATTTTTTCCAAATGGCGAATCGCGCGGCGGCGTATGTATGGCTCTGCCACTTGTCTCATCTCAATCGATGTTTGTACACGAGTCGGGACGTTCACTTGCTCCAACCCATCCTGCAAGGCGAGTGAGTTCATGATCGTGGCCAGCATGCCCATGTAATCGGCAGTTGCACGATCCATCCCTTTGGAGCTACCGGAAAGTCCGCGCCAGATATTGCCTCCACCGACGACTACTGCAACTTGTACTCCCAATTCTACGATTTCCTTGATCTGGTTCGCTACGGAAAAAATGACCTTCGGATCAATCCCATATCCTAAGTCTCCCGCCAGTGCTTCC
>JARDZO010000439.1 GCA_029240815.1 Brevibacillus sp. | reverse complement strand
GCGTACACGACCAGATCAGGTTCCGACAGCGTCGTTTGCTGATAACTTTTCATACCAAACATAGCTTTTAAAGGGGCAAAGGCAATTACCCGCAAGTAGACATCACTGGTTGCGGTACTCGTGCCGTAGCTATGACTTCCCGCAAAAGCTAGATAACAAAGATGTCCTCGCAACTCTGGAGCTTGCGTCCATACAGACTGCATCAATGTTAGGCTCATGGATTCTGCTTGTCGAGCATGTTCCCGATGTATGCCGGCTTGTAATGGTCACCTTCTAGCGCCTGGATGACCTGCTCCTGTCTGGAATAGGCGTATTGCTGGAGCGTCTTCCACTCCGCAAGCGAGACCCAGCCTGCCCATTCGATGTGTTCGTCATCCAGTCCACCTGGTATGGGATTCGTGTCCTCGCCAATGAGTCTGGCCAACACAGCAATCCCGACCGTATGCTTTCCTTCTCCTGTCCGATCGATTCGTTCGTCCACCCAGAGCAGACGATCCATCTCTACGAGAAGCCCTGTTTCTTCCCACACTTCTCTTCTCACAGCATCCGGGATCCCCTCGAGATACTCGACATTGCCCCCCGGTAAACAGTATCCTATTTCTCCACCTGACTTTTCCCGAATTAGCAGGATTTGTCCCTGATGCACGACTACCACGGTAACTCTCATTCGAACTGTTTTCATCCCGCTCGCTCCCTTCTCATATGGCTGGGGTACGCATGAAGTCCAGGGAATCGACATCGGCACTCGCAAACACTTCCTCCAGTGCATCCAATCCATGATTCTGCGCATAAGCCGCCTCAGACCTGGCTATGGCATGAAGCATCATGAAACGAACGACCTCTACACCATTTGTAAAGTAATCAAATCCGTCCTCTTCATAATCTGCAGGCGTCACAATCACGAAGTCCAAACTAGATGCTTCCTGAATCCAACTCGCCAAAAAAAAGACCTCTCCCGGCTGAAGCCGATAACGCGGTTGCGGTTGCTGCTGCTCCCCGTTTTTTATGACCCGTGCTGCCACTCGCGCCAACAAGGTGATCATTTCCCGCTCAAACTTATAGGAGTACATGAGACACTCACTTGATCCTGCTCGGTACAGCTCCAGCGTGACATACGTCCACCACCCTCGCCTCCTGGTTGGTGAAAAGACAGCGATCAGGACATCCGCTTCTTCCGATTGGTACAATTCTCCACTGCAGCCAAAAGCTCTGCTGCAATGCTCCAACAGTTGTTTTACTACTATCATATGTAGCTCCCTATCCTGCACCAGTACGAAATATCTGTCACTTCTAGTATACGCGAAAAAAACAAACCTGTATTAACTCCGAATGCCTGTTGGACGGGAGAACAAGGCAATGAATCAGTCCTAAGACTGATCATCCATAAGATCAACTGTGATAAACTGGTACAAACTTAACGGCATGGAATAGAAAGGGGATTTTGGAAGTGAGGGAAATATGGGGATACGTCCTAGTGGGGATTGGCGCCATTTTTGTATTGGCGACCTATAGTGGCATTGAGATGGCGATAGACATGTTGTGGCCGGCTTTTCTGTTGATTCCCGCCATCGGATTTCACATCTATTTTTTTATGAACCCGAATCCCAAACGTGCGGGAGTCCTCGTGCCAGGAGGAATCCTTGCTGTTTATGCCCCACTGTTTTTCTTTAGTGAACTGTTCTTTGAGGGTGATATGAGCAGTACATGGCCCGTCTTCCTTTTGGGACCTGCATTGGGACTCACGGAACTGTACATTTTTGGAGGTCGCAAAACCCCTCTTTTAATCCCTATTTCGATTCTAACGGCAGTTGCATTTATCTTTTTGTCCGCAAATCTCCTCTCTACCCATATCGGTGGCATTTTGGGTTTCCTTTTACTTGCATGGGGAGTCTACATCCTGACGCAAAGGAAAAAGGATCACATTTGAAAGCAAGTATTCTTGGCAGTGGAAAAAGAAAAAAGGCGTGTCCGCAAATAACGGACACGTCTTTTTTAGTCGTCTTCAGCTAAATCAGAAGCCGTAAATCCAGGGTTATTTCATGCCGTTTCACTGCATCATGAAACGTTAATCTTATGCGTTTTTCACCTTAGTTTGTGGAAGGCTTACCCGATCGAACCTTCCATCTCGAACTTGATCATTTTTCGATTTCACACCGTATCATTCTATTCAAGAATCGTTGATATTATGCGGTTTTTAAAACGGCTCGTTTCATTTCCCTTCAAAGTTTATCAATTTAAAGGGGGCAAATTGGGGGCAACGGGGGCACTTTCCGAAATCAGGAGGTGCCCCCGTTGCCACGGGTGACATCGACGCATTCGCTGGTCATGAATGGAAACCCAATTCAAATCGCAGATAACCTGGACTTTCGTGATCCAATCTTTTTATACGGGAGAAGCGTAATCAGATAAGGCAATAATGCTTAGGCTTTTTTAGTTATGTCCAACTTGGCAGGGGTAAGACCACAGGTTGATTCGTTCATTGCAAATATTTTATATAAGTGGTGGGTCATTTCCTAAATCGTGCACTTACCCTTGAAACATATGGCTGATTACAATGTTGGTGGCTTATTAAGAAGGAGTATAAGATAGACTTGCACTAAATGAGAGTTGGGTGACATCGGGTGCTGAGTCATCAGTCAACACAAGCGTCCTTACACGAATACCAATACGATCACCCTCAGCGACTACTAATGGTACCACGTCATTTTTATTCGTTGCGGTACGGAAACCGAATGGGATACCAGGTGTAATGAAATTATTCGGAAATCCGAATCTAACCGAACTAGTCAGAGAAGTGGTCACGTAAGGCGAAGAAGGATGATCAATCCCATTATTAGGAACTGACGGTGCGCGGAATACTGTAAAATCATATTGAAGACCGCGCGTATTTATACCAGCGTCTACAGAAGCAACCAATAAATCTGCACTTATTTGTAAATTTGAAACGATACCCGCAGAGGGAATGGGGAAAGCAAAACCACCTGCTTCGGGTGGCATAGTTGATTCTCCAGAACCATCAATAACTTCAACGGCATGACTACCAAAACCCATTAAAATTGGAGCAGCTGAGACTACTGTGGCACCGACGAGGATGATCCCCGTTGAAAATGGAATTAATCCTCCAGCT
>JARDZO010000177.1 GCA_029240815.1 Brevibacillus sp. | reverse complement strand
GTGTTGGAGACTGGCTATGTCGAACATATGATTGAGGATAGTACATTCTCTCCATTCCCCCAGATGCACAATACCGAACGCCCTGACAAAGTGGTAGCTAACCTGTTAGAAGGAAAAGTTGCTATTTTGGTTGACGGTACACCGTTCGCCTTAATTGTACCGGCTGTATTTGCTCAGTTTTACCAGAGTCCTGAAGATTACTATGAACGTTACTACATTGTAACTCTCATCCGTTTCGTCCGTGCAATTAGTTTTTTCCTCGCACTGTTGCTACCGTCAATGTATATAGCATTTAGTGCTTTTCACCCAGAAATGATACCGTCCCGTTTAGTTTTTGCCATGTCCGCAGGACGATCTACTGTGCCCTTCCCGTCCATGGTAGAGGCTTTAATAATGGAGACAGCAATTGAAATCTTACGAGAAGCAAGCGCTAGACTTCCAAGACAAATTGGACCAACAATCGGCATAGTTGGAGCTTTAGTAATTGGGGAGTCAGCTGTTCAAGCAGGTTTGGTTAGTCCTGTAATGGTGATTATTGTAGCTCTAACTACAATCGCATCCTTTACTTCCCCAAGCTATAGCACGTCTATATCCACTAGAGTCCTCAGGTTTCCGATGATTTTGAGTGCAGGGATATTTGGTCTTTATGGCATTATGTTGCTTTCGCTTCTCATAATGATCCACCTCGTGTCACTCAAACCGTTTGGAGTACCCTACTTATCTCCTCTTTCTCCATTAAATTTGAGGGGTATGATGGACTTTATCATTCGTTCTCCGTTGAAATATATGAAGACAAGGCCGTCAATGTTTCATCCGCTAGATGAGGTCCGAGTAAATGAAAAGAATAAACAATGATAGGGTATTTGTAAAATAAGGGCTTCACCTATACATGGTTTCTACAAGTAGGGGGTGAACAGTTTTAGCGACGGGATGAGATCTCACGGGGTTCAATAGCTAAGCACAAACATTAGAGGCCAGGGTGAATGTCGTTCCTACCAGCCCGGCGCTTTGTTGCACCCAGTATTTTTAGCTAGTCAACCCGATTTTGTCCGATCGGAACAAGGTTCAATTACTGAATCAAATGGAAACGGTTTTGCGTAAAATACCCACCCACATAAGCATACGAAGGATCTGTCTTCAACTTACATCTTTACCAGAAAAAGTGTAAATTAGAGGATTTGCCTAATTTGTGATAGCCGAGTCGGCATCCGCGCTGGAACCGGTTGTTGTCAATGGAAGTGATATTGCATCGTTGCTTCAGACACCCAGGGTGTTCACGGGGTGTCGAAAACACATGGAATGGCATTACCCAAAATAAACTCATCTGCAACAAAGGAATTAGCATCTTATCAGACTGCTACGGGTAGTAATATTGTCGATAGATTCGGGCGGCGAATTAGAGCAGCCTTTGGAACGACCATTCTAGTTGCTAAACTCGGATCATCCGTACAGGATCTATGGACCTTCGACTATAGCTGGTGGATCACCGCCACGGTTTCACTTCCCGGAGCCTTTACGGCGTTTGGACTTTTACCGAAAAACTGTATGGGAGGTTGAGCGGATAAGCCACTCGGAAGGAAGCCATGATTGGTCAATGAAATTAAACACCTGAAAAGCGGCAAGAGGCAATCACAGTTCTTCTTACCGACTTTCTCGGGTTTTTTTGTTGTGAAAAACCAGGTGTCCAACGATCGTGTAAAAGTTGCCCAAAGGAAAAACTGAAACTTTGTGCAATGTTACCGCAATTTATAAAATTCTGTAGTAAAGGGGGGTGCTGAAGGCTATAATCTAGGTGAGAAATGAAATAAAGTACAAGCGAATGAACAAAATTTCAGCAAAGGAGGGACAAAATGTATTCCCAAAGGGAAATGATCCGTGTCGCGAAGCTTTACTACGAAAAAGGGATGACACAACAGGAAATTGCGGTATTGGAAAATATCTCCCGTCCGACGGTCAGCCGGATTCTGGATGCAGCGATCCAGGAAGGAATCGTCACTTTCTCCATCCAGTACCCGTTGGAGTCCGTCGATGATCTGGAAGATGAATTAAAAAAACGGTTTGAGCTGATGAAGGTCTGTGTCGCTCCTGCCATTATTCCTGAGCCATCCTTTATCTTGACGGACGTGGGTAAGCTGTTGGGTGATTATTTAAACGAGCTGGTATCTGACGGAGATACGATTGGCATCTCCTGGGGGAATAGTCTTACTTATGCTGCAAAACAGCTGAAGCCAGTGAAACGCAAGAATGTTCGCGTGGTGCAATTGAACGGCGGTGTTAGCACGACTGCTTTCTCCACCGGGGCGACGAACATCCTCGACCAGTTTGCCAAAGCGTTTGAAGCACAGCCGCATGCGCTGTCTGTTCCGACTATTTTGGATTCCAGCGAGATTACCACTGCTCTATTGAGCGACTCAGGCATTCGCGAAATCATGTCGGTGGGGAGGGAAGCGAACATCGCCGTCTTTGGCATAGGCCGTACCTCATACCAGTCGGTGCTGAACCTGGCGGGATATTTTAAACAGAACGAGTACGACAAACTGTTGCAAAAAGGGGCGGTCGGTGACATATGCTCCCGTTTTTACTCGATAGACGGAACGATTAGCGACGAGCAGCTCAATGATCGAACGATCGGCTTGCACCTAGACGATTTGCGCCGCAAGAAGTATACGATTGCCATTGCTTGCGGAGAGGATAAGGTTCCTGCTGTGCTTGGTGCAGTGCGTGGAAGATATTTCAACACCTTGTTTACAGATGAAAATACGGCAAGAGCATTGATCAAACAGCATGATCTTGTGCAAACAGCGGAGGTGCAGCATAAATGAAAGCGGTTAAACTGTACGAACCAGGAAACTTGCAGGTAGAAGAGATCGACATACCCGAGATCGGGGCACGTGAGGTGTTGGTCGAGGTAAAAGCAGTTGGCGTCTGCGGGTCTGACATTCCCCGCGCGCTGTACAAAGGGGCTTACCACCAGGGTCTGACACTGGGACATGAATTCTCCGGCCAGATCGTCAAATGCGGACCAGAAGTAACGGGGTGGCAAGAAGGGGACCGGGTCTCCGTAGCTCCCCTGATCCCCTGCAATGCGTGCAAATACTGCCTGCAAGGCGATTACTCGCTGTGTGAAGACTACAACTATTACGGGTCGCGGACAGATGGCGCCATGGCGCATTACATCAAGGTGACTCCGGACAATCTGGTGCGTCTCGGCGACTCCGTTTCCTACGAAGCGGGAGCGATGATCGATCCTGCGGCCAATGCGATTCACGGATTGTGGCGCGGAAACTGCCAGGCAGGCGATACGGTGGCGGTGTTTGGCCTGGGTGCAATCGGGTTGTTCGCCATCCAATTTGCCAAGGTGCTGGGGGCCAAGCAGGTGATTGCGGTCGACATTCACGAGGAAAAGCTGGAGCTGGCGAGAGAGCTCGGGGCAGACATCGTGATCAATTCCATGAAGGACGATCCGGCGGGCGCGATTGCGGCGCAAACAGGCGGAGCAGACTTCATCCTCGATACCTCGGGGTCCCCGATCGCGCAAAATCAGGCGGTATGCGCAGCAGCAAAGCAAGGTCGTGTCGTCTTTCTGGGCATTTCCAACAGCGAGCTGACCTTGAGCAAAGAAGCCGTCAACAACGTCCTGCGCTACGAGCTGGCCTTGTACGGTTCCTGGAACTCGTTCTCCAATCCATTCCCGGGCCGCGAGTGGTCGTTTACAGCTGAGCTGATGGCAGAGGGCAGGCTGAAGGCAGAACCGCTGATCTCGCATCGCTACAAGCTGGATCAAGCTCCGGAAGTATTTCAGAAGATTAAGAATAAAGAGCTGGTATTCAACAAAATTATGTTCCTGCCCAATTGAGCAAGGAGGGAAGAACATGACTGTACATCAAGGTGTAGTAGCAGGCATCGATTTTGGTACGCAAGCATTGAAGATCAGCATGTTTACGCTGGCGGGTGAGCTGGTCTGGAGAGGGGAGCGTTCCTATCCGACGGCCTTCCCTCTGGCGGGCAGAGCGGAGCAAACGCCGGAGCATTGGTGGGAAGCGCTCGTTGCGGTGCTGGCGGAAGCGGCGAAGTCCGTTCCGCTTTCCCGGATCGAGGGGATCGGGGTATGTGCGACGTCTTCTACGGTGCTCGTGACCGATGAAGCGGGCGTCCCGCAGACACCGGCGCTTCTGTGGATGGATAAGCGAGCGGTTGCACAGGCAAAGGCCATCAATGAAAAGACAGACCCCGCTGTAATAGAAGTGCTCCGGTGTTCTGGCGGAAAAGTATCCGAAGAATGGATGGTCGCCAAAGCCCTGTATCTCAAGGAAAATGGCTTTTTGACTCCGGGCAGCAGAGTCATGGAGCAGCTGGACTGGATCAATTTCAGGCTGACGGGCAGGTGGGCAGCGTCGCAGTGCAACGCCGTCTGCAAATGGACCTACCAGGCTGGCAAAGGGTTTTCTCCCGCCTTTTTTGAAGCGATCGGGCTGCCCGATTATCACCGGCTGTGGCCGAAGGAAGTCATTCCCGTCGGCAGCCGGGTAGGCGCGATCACCGAGAAGGCCGCCGCAGAGCTGGGCGTCACCCCCGGTATTCCCGTCTTCCAGGGCGGAATCGATGCCCACATCGGCATGCTGGGGGTCGGGGCAGTGGAGCCGGGCGTCATGAGTCTCGTGATGGGGACGAGCTTTGTCCATCTGGTCCATACCGAGGAGCCTCTCTTTCACGAAGGGCTGTGGGGACCCTATGAACAAGCCATCCTTCCCGATCAATGGCTGATTGAGGGCGGACAGCTCTCCTGCGGATCGCTGACGACCTGGTTTTTGCAGCAGTTTTACCCGCATGTACCGGCAGAAGAGCTGGGAGCGGTGTATGAAGAAGTGGTGGCGGAAGCCGGGAAGATAGCTCCGGGCAGTGATGGCTTGGTCATGATGGACAGCTGGCAAGGAAATCGGACCCCTTATCGAAATCCGCTCGCGACGGGTTCTCTTGTCGGGTTGACCCTGACCCACACGCGCTATCATATCTTCCGCGCGATTTTGGAGGCGACAGCGTACGGAACGCGCAATATTATCGCGGCTTTTGCAGACTCCCGTGTGCCGATCACGCGCATAATCGCGTGCGGCGGAGGAACCAAAAACATCTTGTGGATGCAAATTTTAAGCGATGTGACCGGGCTTGTCATTGAGACGCTGGAGGAAACAGAGGCAGGCAGCAAAGGGGCCGCGATTCTCGCCACGTACGGGCTGGGCCGCTATCCGAGATTGGCTGATGCAGCCAAGGCCAATGTGGAAAAAGGACGGATCTATACGCCCCAGAAGGAAGCCCACGAGGCGTACAACCGGTATTTTGCCGCCTATCTGGATTTGCATAAAGCACTCTTTCCAATCATGAAGGAGTTAAGCGTCACCTGAGAAAGGGGATGGGGATGTGATGAGCGAGATACTCAGAATGCACAATATTTCCAAGTCATTTCCTGGTGTGAAAGCGCTGCAAAATGTGGATTTCTCTGTCAACAAAGGCGAGATTCATTGCTTGATCGGCGCCAATGGAGCAGGAAAATCCACTCTGATGAAGATTTTGGCCGGTGTCTATCCAAAAGACGACGGAGAGATTTACCTGCAAGGGGAAAAGGTGCAGATCACCAGCCCTGCCGACAGCAAACAGCTTGGTGTCATCACCATTCATCAGGAGCTGTCCCTGGTCGAGCATTTGACCGTAGCGGAAAACATTTATCTGGGTTCCTACGCCAAGCCGCGATTTGGCATCGTTTCATGGAAGCGCTTGCGCAGACAGGCACAGGAGCTGATCGACCGTCTGGGGATTGCGATCGATGTGGATACGCCGGTGTCCGAGCTGAGCATGGGTCACAAGCAGATTGTGGAGCTGGCCAAAGCTCTGGAGGGAAATGCAAAAGTCATCATCATGGATGAGCCGTCTACGACGCTGTCGGAAAACGAAATCCGCACGCTTTTCACGATTATTGAAGAGCTGATCAAGCAAGGCATCACGATCATTTATATTTCGCACAAACTGGAAGAGCTGTTTGCGATCGGAGACAGAGTGACGGTCTTGCGCGACGGCAAATGGGTAGCCACAGAGAAACTGAGCGAGCTGGATCAGGCCGGTCTGACAGAGCTGATCATCGGCTACAAGATGGAAAAGCGTGAGCGCAGCGCTGAGCAGCCGCACTTTCCGGAGTTGCTGCGAGCGGAGGGACTGCGGACGCGCCAAATTACAGACGTCTCGTTTTCACTGGGAAAGGGAGAGGTGCTCGGCCTGTACGGACTGGTCGGGGCGGGACGGACAGAGCTGCTCAAAGCCTTGTACGGCGTCGATCCTCTTCTTTCTGGCTCCCTCTATCTCGGAGGCGAGCTGGTGAACATTGACAGTCCAAGCAAAGCGATTCGTCTGGGGATGGGACTCGTGCCGGAAAATCGGAAGACGGAAGGGGCCATTCTCAGCCTGTCCGTCGAAGAAAACGCCATCCTGCCTGCTTACGACCGTTTTTCCAGCCGCGGGGTCATCAAGCCGGGGCGCATCCGCAGCGAGATTGCGGAAAAAATCCGCGAGCTGAATGTGAAAACCCCGGACGCGCTGACCTTGATGGGCAATCTGAGCGGTGGCAACCAGCAAAAGGTCATCATCTCCAAATGGTTGATTCGCCAGTCCCAAATCATCCTGTTTGATGAACCGACGCAAGGCGTGGATATTGGCGCCAAGCAAGAAATTTACAAGATTATTCAGAAGCTCGTCGCAGACGGAGCCAGTGTCATCGTCGCTTCGTCGGAGATCAATGAGCTTCAGGAAATTTGCAACCGCATTCTTGTCATGTTTCGCGGCAACATCGTCGGGGAATTCCACGATCCGCAGCGACAGAAAGAAGAGATCCTCAATCATGCAGTGACAGGGGGGACAACGTTATGGAACACGTAAGGGAAGTCGGCAGCGAGAAAAAGACAGCGCCCTCGTTTGACCTAGGCAAGTTTTTGCGCAAGTACAATCTGTTTTTCCTGCTGGTTGTTTTCATCGCGATCGGCTCAGCGCTGTCGCCGAAATTTTTCACGATCCAAAACTTCTTGAACCTGCTTCAGCAATCCGCCGTTGTGGGGATTATCGGGATTGGCATGACATTTGTCATCATCGTTGCCGGGATCGACTTGTCAGTTGGGTCCGTCCTCGCCTTGGCGGGAATGGCTACGGCACTCGCCATTCCGTACACGGGTGTTTTCGGAGCAATTTTACTGGGACTGATCGCTGGAGCTGTCATGGGCTATATCAACGGATTGGTGACGACGAAGCTCAAGGTGCCTGCTTTTATCGCGACGATGGCCATGATGGTGGCGGCTCGCGGTCTGGCGCTGCTCTTTACCGACGGAAAGCCTGTCTACAATCTGCCTCCGTCCATGCGCTTTTTCGGCCAAAATCTCTTCGACCGCATCCCGGTTTCGGGAATCATCTGGATTGTCCTTACGATCCTGGCTGTTTTGGTACTGCGTTACACCACGTTTGGGAGAAAGCTCTACGCCATTGGCGGCAACCCTCAGTCCGCGCATTTATCCGGTATTGAGGTGAACCGATATATCACCTATACGTACATCATCAGCGGTGTGCTTTCCGCCCTGGCGGGAATCGTTCTGGCTTCATGGCTTACAGTAGGCCAGCCCACCGCTGGAAAAAGCATCGAGCTGGATGCCATCGCAGCCGTTGTGCTGGGAGGAACGAGTCTGTTCGGAGGTGTTGGCGGCGTCGGCGGAACGTTTGTTGGAGTTTTGCTGATGAGCATGATTACGAACATTTTCAACCTGCTCGGACTGTCCTCTTACTTTCAATCCATCTTCATGGGAGCCATTATCGTCCTGGCTCTGGTGCTTAACCGGTTTGTGATCGCCAAGCAGACCAAAAACGGGTAACACATGATCAAGGTTTCACATTCTTTGCAAAATGGTAAGGGGGATTTTACATGAAGAAGGCAAACAAAATGTTGGTGTTTTCCGTACTTTTCATGAGTCTGGTCTTTGCTGGTTGCTCGTCGCAGCAACCTGCTTCGGAGGGCAGCGGCGGAAACGCGGCCGACAAAAAAATCGTAATCGGCTTCTCGCAGGTGACATCGGAATCGCCCTTTTACACGGCATTGGTCGACGGGGCGAAGGAGGAAGCAGCGAAGCAAGGCGCAGAATTGGTTGTGGTGGATGCACAGAACGACATCGAAAAGCAAAACGCGGACGTACAGGATCTCATCACCAAAGGAATCGACGTGCTAATTTTGAACCCGACCAATCCGACCGCAGTGGTGCCTGCCCTGACGGCAGCAAAGCAAGCTAACATCCAGGTAGTGACCGTCGACCGTCCGACAGAGGAAAAAGTGGCAGCTTTCGTCGGGCGCGACAACAAGGAGATGGGCCGTATTGCCGGCAAGCAAGCGGTTGCTCTCCTGGGCGGGGAAGGAAAGGCGACGGGCAAAGTGATCGAGCTGCAAGGCGACGCCGGCGGCAAGGTCATGATGGATCGCCACGACGGCTTCCACGAGATCGTGGGCAAGGAGCCTGGCGTGAAAATCGTGGAAGGGCCGTACGCGGATTACATTCGTTCCAAAGCGGTCAAAGCCTTCCAGGACCTGTTGCAGGCGAATCCGGACGTCAATCTGGTATACGCGCACAACGATGACATGGCGCTTGGGGCACTGCAGGTGCTGGAGCAAGCCAACATGCTAGACAAAGTCAAAATCGTGGGCATAGACGGTCTGTCTGAAGCGGTGAAAGCGATCATCGACGGGAAATACAGCGCGACAGTATTCAATGATCCGAGCAAGCTGGGCAGCATCGTGGTCGATACGGCACTGAAGGTAGCAAAAGGGGAGCAGGTTCCGGAATACGTGGATGGCGGCACGGGATTGATCGATGCTTCCAACGCGAAAGATGTGTACAACGAAAAAGACGTATTTGCCCAAATGAAATAAGGAGGAAATGAGGATGACACTTGCTACTTACATTGACCACACTCTTCTGAAACCGGAGGCAACAAAAGAGCAGATCATGAAGCTGTGTGTAGAAGCTCGCGAGTATGGCTTCGCCTCGGTGTGCATCAACCCGGCGTTTGTGGAACTGGCAGCTTCCATGCTGAAAAACTCGAATGTGAAGGTATGCACGGTCGTCGGCTTCCCGCTGGGGGCCAACGCGACAGTGCTCAAAGTGGAGGAAACGCGACAGGCAGTCCGTGATGGCGCCGAGGAGATTGATGTGGTCATCAACATCGGGGCCTTGAAAGCAGGGGACGCCAAGTTCGTGGAGGATGAGCTCCGTGCGGTGGTAGAAGCGGCGGAAGGCAAGCTGGTCAAAGTGATCATTGAGGCGTGCCTCTTGACCCGCAAAGAAAAGATTTTGGCGTGCCAATTGTCGGAGAAGGTGGGTGCCCATTTCGTCAAAACATCGACTGGCTTCTCGACCGGGGGAGCGAAGGAAGAGGATGTGGCACTGATGAGAGTGGTAGTGGGAGAGCGCTTGGGAGTAAAAGCTTCAGGCGGCGTCCGCGATCTTGCTACTGCGCAAAAAATGATCCAAGCCGGAGCGTCCCGTATCGGCTCGAGCAACAGTACAGTGATCGTGAACAGCTAAAAACTTCGTGTGCTTGCAGCGGATGGGAGAGATGTTTTCCCATCCGTTTTTTTCGCGCGTTTGCACACCGCAGGGACATGTCAGGAGGAAAATTTGTGAAGAGGATGTTTCGATTGCGTATATTTCCGCGAATCATGCTGATGGTGGGATTGCTGATGCTGACCATGACGGGAATCTGGTTTTTCGGCTATTCCTATCTCGATAAAGCAAATGAAAGTATGCATACGGTACATCAGGACAACCTGGTGCCGATTTTGGAAATAGGCAAGGTACGAACGAATCTACGCACGCTGGAGACCTTCTTTTATCAATTGACGCTGGAGACAGACGCGAGCAAGCATAATGCGCTGATCGGGCAAATGATGTCGCTAATCAGTGAAAACAACCAGCTGATTGACTCTTTTGCCGATTCGGTGAAGGAGCCGACGGAAAAGCAAAAACTGGATGAGCTGATGGTCATGCTGAAGGAATACCAAGCGAAGCGCTCAGAGCTGATCCAACTGGTGCTTCATCAGGAGGGGGGTGCAGCAGCGAGCCAGTATCAGGTGCTTTCGCCATTGCTGCAGGAGATCAACAGCGGCTTTCAGGAGCTGATGACAGACAAGGAAAGCGAGGCCTTCGCGAACTATCGAAAAACGGCAGTTGAAGGCGCCGATGCGAACAGGATCATGCTGGCGATCCTCGCGGGAGCAGGCTTGCTGTCTGCCCTGTTCGGGATCGGGATGGCCCGCTCGGTGTCACAGCCCGTGCAACAGGTGACGGCGTGGATCACCGTCTTTGCCGAGAAAACAGCTCGGGGCGAATCGGACCTGACGGAACGGGTCCAGGTGATGGCGACGGGCGAGATCGGCACGCTCATTTCTTCCTTTAATCTGTTTATCGAAAAAGTACAGGAAATCGTACATGCCACGAAGGAGAGCGTCGACGAACTGCTTCTCTCGGCGGAGGGCTTGCAGCAGAGCGCCGCTCAGACCCGTGCGGCATCGACAGGCGCGCACGCATCCATGCAAGAGGTCTCCGCTCTGACGGTAGAGCAGCTGTGCAGCACCGAAGAGGTGGCGACGGTTGTGGTGCAGGTGAGTACGGGCGTGCAGGTGATTGCGGACAGGACGTCAGCCATCGCAGAAGCGTCTGCCGTGATGACAAGCAGAGCGCAGCAAGGAGATGGCTTGCTGCGAACGGTCGTGGAACAAATTCAGCAGATGGATGAAAGGGTCAAAGAGACAGCCGTCACGATTCGTAATCTGGGCGAGAAATCACAGGAAATCGTCCATGCTTTGGGGGTCATCTCGAGCATTTCCCAGCAAACCTCGCTGCTTGCACTCAATGCAGCGATTGAGGCGGCGCGGGCGAAGGAGCAGGGGCGCGGATTTGCCGTAGTCGCAGAAGAAGTGCGCAAGCTGGCCGAAGAATCGCATCAGTCCGCTGCCCGTATCGAGCGATTGATTTCAGAGATCAAGGCCAGCTCGCAGGACGCAGTAATCGCGATGGAAGGCATGGTAGGGGAAGTGGAGTCTGGCCTTGGCTCCGTTCATGAGACGGGACAAGCGTTTGAACGGATCATGACCTTGATCGCAGAGGTGACAGGGCAGCTGCAGGAAATCTCGGCTGTCTCCTTGCAGGTGAGCGCCGGCGCGCAGGAGACCTCGGCATCGGTGCAGCAGCTGACCTCCGCTGCGCAGACGGTCTCGACCCACAGCCAAGAGGTTGTGAATCATGCGACAGAGCAGCAGACTGCCTCCGAACAGGTCAGCCAGATGGCACAGATCATCGGTGCGAGGGCAGAACGCTTGAAATCGATTGTAACAAGGTTTCATACGTAGACAGCGGCAAACATGGTGCTCAGGGGAAATCATCCCTGGGCACCATGTTTGCATAATCTATGGGGTAAATTCGGTCTAACTGTCCAAAATCAATCTGTTGAAAAGTAGGGCATAAAAACGAGCAATACAACGTCTAGTGCAGCAAATTGTGCATGATTTTGTGCTAAAGGTGGCCGCCCTAGAACGTTGAACTACGATTTCCAGAAAATCAATGATTGGCTCAAGCAGACAGGACTTCCGCAGATCCAGTACATCTATGCGAAATGCTTGTACCTGGACGCAGT
>JARDZO010000176.1 GCA_029240815.1 Brevibacillus sp. | reverse complement strand
AGGACTTTACCTACTATTTCGTGACGTCTGAGCAGACGCCTTCAGCAGTGGGGGTAGGAGTTCTGGTCAATCCTGAGGATCGTTCGGTACTGGCTGCGGGTGGTTTTATTATCCAGCTTTTGCCGAATACACCGGAAGAAGTGGTGGCCGAAATGGAGGAGCGACTGAGTGGGCTTCCGCAAGTGTCACGGATGATCGGAGAAGGGCTGTCGCCAGAAGAAATCTTGGCAAAAGTTCTGGATGAGCCTAAGTTCCTCAGCCGCACTGAAATCAACTTCACCTGCAAATGCTCTTCGGACAAAGTAATTCAAGCGCTCATCAGCCTCGGACGTGAGGAAATGCAGAGCATGATCGACGAACAGGGGGAAGCAGAAGTGCACTGTCATTTCTGCAATGAACGTTATCATTATGACAAGTCCGCGTTAGAGGACCTCATGAAAGACATGTAAGCGCGGCGATTGAGTTAGGGAGAGGATGGCATGACCAACACAAAGGGGTTGTGGGCATTCATCGGAGCGCTGGTCCTGCTGCTGCTTGTCGTGACGTGGGCGTGGTACCAATCGTCAAGCAAGCTGCAGTCGGCCGCGGTCGTCGGGGGAACAACCATTAGCGAGGCTGAGTATGTGACCGCACTCAAGCAAAAGTTCGGAACGCAAGTCCTGCAAGACATGGTCAATCGGGAAGTGGTATTCCAAGCAGCCAAGCAGCAGGGAATCACTGTGGACCCAAAACAGCTGGACCAGGAGATCGCTCAAATTCGACAAAGCTATGGTAGTGAAACGGATAGCGAATTCCAACAGGCATTGATCAAGCAGGCGGGGACGACAGAAGAGTCTTTGCGACAGGAAATTACGTACCAACTGCTGCTCGAGACTCTGGCCACCAAGGACATCGTCATCAAAGACGAAGAATTACTCGCTTTCTACAACAACCATCCGGAACGCTATGCCAGACCGATGCAGGTTAGGCTCTGGCAGATTGTAGTCGCGTCAGAGGAAGAGGCGGGTCAGGTCATCTCCGAACTAAAGCAAGGCGCTAACTTCCAGACGTTAGCGAAAGAAAGATCGATCGATTCTCTGACAGCAGCCAATGGCGGCGATATGGGATGGATTTCGCTAGGCGATACCCGGCTTCCGGACGCATCCAAGGACATTGTGGCTGATCTGGGCACCAAGAAAACCAGTAACGCTGTCAAGCTAGATGAGGATAACTATGTGATCTATCGCATTGCAGAACGCAGGGAAGAGCAACAACAAACGTTTGATCAGGTCAAGGAAGAGATACGGCGAGAGCTTGCTTTTGCTCAAGTAGAGTCTCTCGATGATGTGATGGAAAAGCTACGTAACTCAGTAGGAGTCCAGATTCTGGGCAAATGAAGCATTGACCAAATGGGCAACGGTTGATATAATTACACCAATAAAACCTAGTATTTTAGTCGGCTATAATGAATAAGGAGGCAGGACATATGCGCGTAGCAAATTCGATTACTGAATTGATTGGATCGACACCGTTAGTAAAGCTCAATCGCGTTGTGAGTGAAGAAATTGCAGACATTTACTTGAAGTTGGAATTTTTCAACCCAGGTAGCAGCGTAAAAGACCGGATTGCATTAGCCATGATCGAAGCGGCTGAAGCAGATGGCAGTCTGAAACCGGGCGACACTATCATTGAGCCTACGAGCGGAAATACAGGGATTGGCTTGGCGATGGTCGCTGCTGCAAAAGGATATCGGGCGATTCTGGTCATGCCAGAGACAATGAGTATCGAGCGTCGCAACCTGCTGCGTGCGTATGGGGCTGAGCTTGTGCTGACTCCCGGTAGTGAAGGAATGGGCGGAGCTATTCGTAAAGCGGAAGAGCTCGCAAAAGAAAATGCTTCGTACTTTATCCCTCAACAATTTAAAAATGCAGCGAACCCTGCCGTTCACCGCGATACGACTGCGCGTGAATTGCTGGAGCAAGCAAAGGAAATCGGCGGCGTAGACGCGCTTATTTCTGGTGTGGGTACAGGTGGGACGATCACAGGTGTTGGTCAAGTGCTTCGTGAGAGCTACCCGAGCGTGAAAATTGTAGCAGTCGAGCCAGCGGCTTCTCCGGTTCTTTCCGGTGGCAAACCAGGTCCTCATAAAATCCAGGGTATCGGTGCGGGTTTTGTTCCAGAAATCCTGGATACCCAAATCTACGATGAGATCATTAAGGTTGAAAACGAAGATGCGTTTGAAACCGCGCGTCGCGTAGCTCGTCAGGAAGGGATCCTCGGAGGTATCTCTTCTGGAGCCGCTATTCACGCTGCCTTTAAGGTAGCAGCTGAGCTGGGCAAAGGTAAAAAAGTGATCGTCATCATTCCTTCGAACGGTGAGCGCTACCTGTCGACTCCGTTGTATCAATTCGAAGACTAAGAGATACTGCATTTACCAGGACCACGCAGGGTCAGTTTTGGCCGCGTGGTCTTTTCTTTTTGTATCAATCAACTATATAATGAACGGATAATAGATCCTGTAGACCGGAGCGTGAAAAGGATTGATGTTCCCAACGTATACAGAGTGCCAGACTTATGCAAACTTTCATCCATTCGTGCCGGTTGCGACTCGCAGACCGTGGCCTGCACAGCTCGATCCTTGGCAGGTGCTGACGACCCTCCATCCTTCCTTGCAAGATGCTGTGCTGTTAGAGAGTGGGCGAGCTGGTCGTTACACTTTTCTGGCCTATGAACCGATTGCGGCCTTGCGCAGTAAACAGGGAGAAACGATGATCTCTTATCCAGATGGTCGCATCGAGAATGCAGCCAGCGATCCAGTAGCTGCTTTGCGCGAGCTGTTGGCCGCATACCAGACACCAGTGATTCCAGACATGCCAGACTTTTCCGGCGGTGCGGTAGGCTATATGAGCTACGATATGAATCGTTTTTTTGAGCCAAGCCTGCCTCAGATCGCGACTGACGACTTACAGTTGCCGGACCTGTATGTTATGATAATGCAAGACCTTCTTGTCTTTGATCATGTGACGCGCGAAATGATCTTTTTGACCCACCTGGCTTCGGACCACTTGAATGAAGAGACTTATCGAAAGGCTGCAGAGTCGCGTGTGCAACGAGCGGATGCGCTGGAAGGTTTGGTCATGGCCGAGGATGACATCGATTGGGACGCTTTGCGAAAGAGACCATTGGCGCAACAGACGCCGGTTTCCGTATCATTCGGCAAAGACCAGTTCGAGGATGCCGTTCGCCGGATTCAAGAGTATATTGCCCAAGGAGATGTTTTTCAGGTCAATCTGTCTGTCCGGCAGAGCAAACCGATGAAGGTGACAGCTCCTGACGTATACGGGGTCCTGCGTAAGCTGAATCCATCGCCGTACATGGGGTACCTCAGCTTTCCTGAGTTTCAGCTGGTCAGTGCTTCACCGGAGCTGTTGGTAAAGGTGAAGGGCGGCGAGGTGCATACTCGTCCGATTGCAGGGACTCGTCCGCGGGGACAGACCGATGAGCAGGATGAAGCATTGGCACGAGAACTGATCGACAACGAAAAGGAACGCGCCGAGCACGTCATGCTGGTCGATTTGGAACGGAATGATCTGGGGCGTGTATGCCGGTTTGGCAGTGTGGAAGTGAGCGAGTTCATGGTGGTGGAGAAGTACTCCCACGTCATGCACATCGTCTCCCATGTCAAAGGCGAGCTGGCAGCAGACAAAGATGCGTTTGATGCTGTAGCTGCTGCCTTTCCGGGAGGCACGATCACAGGAGCGCCCAAGGTCCGAACGATGGAAATCATCGAGGAGCTAGAGCCCGTCAAACGAGGCATGTACACAGGTTCCATTGGCTGGTTCGGTTTCAATGGAGAAGTCGAGGTCAATATCGCCATCCGTACGATGGTGGTTAAGGATGGCATGGCTCACGTTCAGGCGGGAGCGGGGATCGTCATAGATTCCGTGCCAGAGGCAGAGTATGCGGAGTCGCTGAAAAAGGCAGAAGCGTTGTGGAAGGCGCTTGAGTTGAGTGAGCAGAGAACGATGAGTTGAGAGGAGATGAGCGTATCATGATTTTGATGATTGATAATTACGATTCTTTTACCTACAATTTGGTGCAGTATGTGGGGGAGCTGGGCGAAGAGCTGCAGGTGTACCGCAATGACAAGATAACGATTGCGGAAATCGAACGACTGTCTCCTGACTATCTGATGATTTCACCTGGACCGTGCACGCCGAATGAGGCGGGGATTAGCATGGATGTCATTCGCCATTTCGCCGGGAAGATTCCGATCATGGGGGTCTGCCTTGGGCACCAGTCCATCGGGCAAGTGTTTGGAGGCAAGGTCATCCGTGCGGAGCGATTGATGCATGGAAAAACATCCGAAGTTTTGCATGATGGGAAAACCATTTTTCAGGACATTCCGTCGCCGTTTACCGCTGCGCGTTATCACTCGTTGATCGTGGAGGAGTCCTCAGTTCCGAGTGAGCTGGAAGTAACGGCACGAACGGCTGAAGGTGAAATCATGGCGATCCGTCACCGGGAGTATCCCATCGAAGGGGTGCAGTTCCATCCGGAGTCGATCATTACCCAGCATGGGAAGCTGCTTCTGAAAAACTTCCTGAACACATATGCGCGCCATACGACAGGTTAACGATAGAGTGAATAAAGAGAATGCCGCCTTGATAACGGGCGGCATTTTTGCGTTTTGTGTTGGAACTGTTTTTTATATGCAAATTTACAGAACGGTGGGATTTCTTAACAGGGTCTTTATAAAGCGTTAACGGGACGTAGATATATGGCCTGTACAATATGAAGAAAGATGACGAAAAGGAGCGATTGTACATGGATGTAAATCGTCGACAATTTTTGACTTATCTTGGTGCAGGAACAGCGGCTTTGGCTTCGATGGCTACCGGAATTCCCGCGCTCGCAGCAGGAGGAGCTCTTTCAGGGAAAACAGCAGACCACTTGTTTGGCCTCGAGGATCAAAAGCACAATTTCAATCCAAAATTCAAAGCCATTCATCCTACTACCCAAGACGATGTCGTATTGCCAGACGGTTACAAATACGACGTGATCGCTTCTTATGGAGACAAAATAAACGCAGCGGGTGATACATTTGGATTCAACAACGATTTCACCTGTTATCTGCCGATCGATGGCAAGGCTGACCACGGCCTTTTGTGGGTAAACCACGAGTATTTGGGTGAGCTGGAGCATTACGTGACTGGCTATGACTATATAAATGCAGATCCTAGCAACAACACACGCACACCTGAGCAAATAAAAAAATATTTGTACGCGCTTGGCGGTTCCATCATTGAAATTAAGAAAGAAAACGGAAAGTGGAATTTGGTCTCCAATTCCAAATACGGCCGCCGCGTCAGTGGATTGACCAAGCATGCATTGACGGGCCCAGCAGCTTCGATTGCCAAGGAAGTAACAGGGACATTTGCGAACTGCTCCGGTGGTGTTACCCTTTGGAATACCGTTCTCTCCTGTGAGGAAAACTTCCTCGATGTAGTCGGGGATTGCAAGCTTCCTGATGCCAACCACTACGGCTGGGTAATCGAGGTAGATCCGTTTGATCCGAAATCCACACCGAAAAAACATACTGCCCTAGGTCGCTTCTCTCATGAAAACACCGCGATGGTGCTGGCTCCAACAGGCCAACTGGTAGTTTACATGGGCGATGACGCCAAAGACCAATACGTGTACAAATACGTTTCCAAAGCCAAGTTCGATCCGAAAGCGGGCAAATCCAACTCCAAGTTGCTGGAAGAGGGTACCCTGTATGTTGCCAACTTCGGTAAAGGCAAATGGATCGCAATGGATTACGCAACAAACGAGGCGCTGCAGCAAGCGAAAAACAGCGACGGCAAACCACTGTTTGCTTCCCAAGCAGACGTACTGGTCAATTGCCGTGAAGCCTCCAAAGCGGTCGGCGCTACACCAATGGACCGTCCGGAAGACCTGGAGGTACACCCGATCGACGGCTCTGTCTTTATCGCTCTTACCAACAACGACAAGCACGGCAATTTCTATGGTCAAATCGTTCGTCTGTTTGAAAAAGACGGCAACCACGCTGGCGGCGAATTTACGTTTGAAATCTTCGCAGCGGGTGGACCGCAAAGCGGCTTTGCGGCACCGGACAACATGGCGTTTGATAGTGCAGGCAACCTGTGGGTCGTAACGGATATTTCCTCTTCTTCTATGAACAGTGGTATCTACAAAACATTTGGAAACAATGGTGTATTCTTTATTCCGACAACAGGAAACAGCAAAGGTGTAGCCGCTCAGTTTGCTTCAGCTCCAGTCGGCGCGGAAATGACAGGTCCTTGGTTTACGCCGGACGAAAAAACATTGTTCCTGTCCGTACAGCATCCAGGTGAAAACCTGAAAGGCTATGATCAGCCGACCAGCCATTGGCCAAAAGGTGGAAGCTCCGTTGCGTTGCCGAGCGTGATCGCAGTCACAGGTTTCTAGGATAAGGAGTGTAGGCATATATGCTATCGAGTATCGGGATTCCTGGATTGATTCTGATTTTGATTATTGCGCTGGTGATTTTTGGACCCAGCAAACTGCCGGAGATCGGACGGGCTTTTGGTCGCACGTTGACTGAATTTAAAACAGCAGCAAAAGATTTGACGAAAGATGACGAAGAGGGTAAGGACAAGGCTGTGAAAGGATCGACTGCTGATCTTTCCGCAACTGTTATTCAAGAAGACGCATTGAAACGAGTCAACTAAACCAGTTCGGGGGAAGGTGGTGCGTGATGAAACGCATTGCCTTTTTCCTTTTGAACGCGTATGAGGAGGATTTCACATGAGTCGAGAGATGCCGTTTCTAGAGCATTTGACTGACCTGCGTCGCAGGCTTTTGATCGTAGCAGTGGCGCTCGTGTTGAGCGTGCTGATCTGTTTTTTGTTTGTCGATCACATTTATCAATTACTGGCGAGCCGTTCAGGAGAAAAACTGGCGATCCTCGGTCCTGGGGATATTTTGTCGATCTATGTGAAGCTATCCGCGATTGGCGGTATTGCCTTCACGATTCCGATCGCGGCTTACCAAGCGTGGCGATTCGTTGTTCCGGCCTTGCAAGAGAGGGAGCGCAAGGTGGCTTTAATGTACATCCCGGCTCTGTTCCTGCTTTTTATTCTGGGACTATCCTTTGCTTATTTGGTCCTGTTTCCAATGATGTATCACTTCGTTCTGGGCTTGTCCAACGGAAACTTCGATCTGGTCATTACAGCAAACGACTATTTTACATTCATGCTCAACCTTTGCCTGCCGTTCGGACTGTTGTTTGAGCTGCCCGTGGTTGTTCTCTTTCTGAGCCACCTGGGCATATTGAATCCGCACCGTTTGGCTAAAATGCGAAAGCCAGCTTATCTGGTGCTTGCCGTGATCTCGATTACCATCACGCCACCTGATTTCCTTTCCGATATCATGGTGATTGTTCCTTTGATCGTGCTATACGAAATTTCCATCAGCATATCGCGCCTTATACACCGTAAACGCACCCGGGAAACTGCGCTTTCTGCATAAGTATGGTATGATGCTCTCGATCATGATATCGGGAGAGAGCGAGCATGCACGTTTATGTGAATGGAACCATCTATCCGGCAGAACAAGCCTCGGTTTCGGTGTTGGACCATGGTTTTTTATACGGGATAGGATTGTTTGAGACCTTACGCGTTTACGATCGTAGCCTGTTTTTATGGGAAGCTCATTACGCCCGGCTCTGCTCCGGGCTTTTGGCATTGCGCATCACTCCCGCCTGGACGTCGGAGGAGCTGGCAGCTGCTGTGCTGCAGACGATTGATGCCAATGGATTGCGGGATGCGTACGTGCGGCTGAGTGTGACTGCTGGACCGGAAGGCGTAGGGCTCGTAGCTGATGGCTATGGACGTCCTTCGCTTTTTGTGTTTGCCAAGCCAGTAGCTCCCCTCGCAGACCCGCCCCAGCCAAAGCTTTTACAGACGCTGGAACTGCCGCGTCAGACAGCAGAGGGGCACCAACGCTTCAAGTCTCACAACTACCTGAATAACGCATTGGCCAAGCAAGAGCTGAGCGGAGCACCTTCTGACGTGGAGGGCTTGTTTTTGACGCATGACGGCTATTTGGCAGAAGGAATCGTCAGTAATTTGTTTTGGGTAAATCACGATCGGTTGTATACTCCCTCGCTGGATACAGGCATTTTGGACGGGGTGACTCGGCAGCATGTCCTCTTGCTTGCCAAACGACTCGGGTTACCGACAGAAGAAGGCAGGTTTCGACTGGAGGCATTACGGGAAGCTGATGAAGTGTTCGTGACGAATTCGGTTCAGGAGATCGTTCCGGTGCTTGAAATCGATGGGCATCTGGTCACTTCCACCTATGGGAAACACACGCGGGAACTGCACCGCGTCTACCGTGAGTCTATAGCGATAGGTGAGTAAATTATGGTATGCTACTATTCAACATGTTACGACGGGAAAAGGGAGCAAAGCTCATGAAGCACAATCCATTTCTGATCCATGCAGCGACTCGTGAGGAACTGACAGCAGAGCTGTCTAAACGGGGCGTATTTCCCTCTGAGATTGAACGACTGGCGATGTCCGATGGTACCACGCGGATTCATTTGGAGAACTTGACCAAGGAAGAGGCGGAGCTGCTACGACAGGACATGCTGTTGGTAGGCGGTGAGGCCATTTTGGCTGATCAACCTGGCAAAGCAGCCGTATCTACTGCTCTGCTCATGTCGACTCGCTCACAACTGGAAGCGCTACTGGTTCGTCTGGCAGAGAAAAATACAGGCTTGCGTACGGCTTCGGCAGAGATACGGGAGGTTTTAGCTGGTCCTGAACTGCTACGCGAGCGACGTGAACTGGTTTGCGGCCGTCATGTTCTGCCTTTGGGTGAACGCACATTGATCATGGGAATTTTGAATGTGACCCCGGACTCATTTTCGGATGGGGGGAAATATGCCGATCTCGATCAGGCGTTGGCCCAAGCGCGTGCCATGGTTGAAGCTGGTGCGGATATCATCGACATCGGCGGTGAATCGACACGACCAGGATCCGTACCGGTGAGCGAAGCGGATGAGCTGGATCGGGTGCTGCCCGTCATTCGGATTTTGTCTCAGGAGCTGTCAGTGCCGTTGTCGATTGATACGTACAAGCCAGAGGTGGCAGATCGGGCAATTCAAGCAGGAGCCCACATCGTCAACGATATTTGGGGAGCCAGAAGGGACCGACGAATGGCAGAAGTAGCTGCGCGCCATCGAGTCCCGATCATTTTGATGCACAATCGGGAAGACACGGATTATCATGATTTCTTTGCCGATTATATGCGAGATTTGCGAGAATCGGTCGATATCGCTCGTTCTGAGGGTGTTGAGACGGATCAGATTGTCCTCGATCCGGGCATCGGCTTTGTCAAATCTTTGGAGCAAAATCTCGAGACGATGCGCAGGCTCGATGATTTGGTGGCATTGGGATACCCCGTTTTGCTGGCAACATCGCGAAAGAGAATGATCGGCCATGTGCTTGACCTTCCTGTTGAAGAGCGGGTGGAAGGAACGGCTGCGACCGTCGCGCTAGGCGTAACCAAGGGCTGTCAAATCGTTCGGGTGCATGATGTTAAAGAGATGAAACGCGTAGCCAAGATGATGGACGCGATGCTGAGAGGAGGCATATCTGTTGGATAAAATCTATTTCAACGGCATGTCATTTTATGGCTACCATGGAGTGTTTGGAGCGGAAGCCGAGCTCGGGCAGCGATTTTACGTCGATCTCGTCCTGTCTCTGGACCTGTCCAAGGCAGGTGCTAGTGACGACCTCAACGATACGGTGAACTATGCAGAGATTTTTAGCTGTGTTCAAAAAATAGTGGAGGGTGAGCGATACAACTTGGTGGAGAAGCTGACTGCGCAGATCGCAGAACGGCTGCTTGTCCAGTTTCCTTTCAGCGAGGCCAAGGTGAAGGTGACCAAGCCGAATCCTCCGATCAACGGACATTATGATTCTGTAGCCATTGAAATGACTCGCCGGAGAGAGGATTTTGGCTCATGACAGTTTGTGCTTACCTCGCGCTTGGGTCCAATATAGGTAATCGCGAGCACACTTTGCAACAGGCGACCAGACTATTGCATGAACATCCGGGAATTCGTGTCTCGCGGGTATCTTTTGTATACGAAACCGATCCGGTCGGTTATGTCGATCAGGAAGCGTTCCTCAATATGGCGGTGGCTATCGAGACAGAGCTTTCTGCAGATCAGCTTTTAGAAACGGCTCTGTCCGTAGAGCAAGAGCTGGGACGAGTCCGCACTATTCGCTGGGGACCGCGAACCATTGATATTGATGTGCTGTTGTACGGCCAAACTACCATCGAGAACGAGCATCTCAAGATTCCACATCCAGCGATGGCAGAGCGAGCTTTTGTATTGGTCCCTCTTCGTGATGTTTGGGAGGGCGGAGCTTTGCCTGTGTACAACCAGACGATTGATCATTTTCTATCGCAATTGGCAGAGGATCACAAGGGGGTACGTAAGTGGGGAGCAATCAATTGGGAAATCGAATTCGGTCCTTCCGAAAGTTAAAGGGGTATACACAACAGTCTCTTTCGGAAAAGCTGGGAGTGTCATTATCGTTTGTCGGATCACTGGAGAGGGGTACTCGAGTGCCGACAGAGCCTGTACTGCGTAAGATAGCCAGCACTTTACAGGTCGACTATGATGAATTATGTGCTATAAATAAATAATGACTTTTGGATAGGTCAGTCCTCTCCAAGCAACCCGCCGGCGACAAAATGATCGCTAGTGATGCGGGAACCAGGAGGTCGAAATAGATGAAAATCGGAAATATCGAGTTGAAGAATAATGTAGTCTTGGCACCGATGGCTGGGGTTTGCAACCCTGCCTTTCGTTTGATTGCCAAGGAGTTTGGTACCGGTTTGGTATGTGCCGAAATGGTTAGTGATAAAGGAATCGTACATGGTAATAAGAAAACGATTGAAATGCTGTACGTGGACGATCGCGAAAAACCACTAAGTTTGCAGATTTTTGGCGGAGACAAGGAAACATTGGTGGAAGCGGCGAAGTATGTAGACCAACACACTAATGCAGATATCATCGACATCAATATGGGTTGTCCTGTGCCTAAAATCACGAGCTGTGACGCAGGTGCTCGTCTCTTGCTCGATCCGAACAAGATCTACGAAGTGGTGTCAGCCGTAGTCGATGCAGTCGATAAACCAGTAACCGTCAAGATGAGATTGGGCTGGGATGAAGAACATTTGTATGTCATCGACAATGCCAAGGCTGGAGAACGTGCTGGAGGCAAGGCGATCGCCGTACATGGTCGTACGCGTGTACAGATGTACAAAGGTCAAGCCGACTGGAGCTGGATTGGTCGCGTAAAGGAAGCGGTCTCGATCCCAGTCATTGGGAATGGTGACGTTGCGACTCCTGAAGACGCTCGTCGCATGCTGGACATGACCGGCTGCGATGGAGTAATGATCGGTCGTGCAGCACTCGGTAATCCATGGATGCTGTACCGGACCATTCAATATTTGACTACCGGAGAACTGGCTTCCGAACCGTCCGTACGTGAGAAGATGGATATTTGCCTCTTGCATGCGGAGCGCTTGATTGCTTTGAAAGGCCCGCGTGTAGGTGTTCTGGAAATGCGGAAACATGCCGCATGGTATTTGAAAGGATTGAAAGGCTCTACCCATACCAAGAATTTGATTAATGGGGTAGAGACGGAAGAAGAGCTTCGTCGTATTTTGGTGGAGTATGTCGATTGGGTTGAAAACTACGCGGATGACGATGCAGAACCGTTGGAAACTGCGCAAAACGAAGCAGTTAGCTACTAGTTTTGATCCGTCATTCCAAACATTGACAAGGGTT
>JARDZO010000438.1 GCA_029240815.1 Brevibacillus sp. | reverse complement strand
AAAGTGTACACAATCGGGTATATCGCAGACCAACGTTACATCGCACCTGAATACGTACTCGCTTCGATGGTACAGGATGTGCGCCAGTGCTATCGAATCATCATGGAGCAATTTACTCAAAACAAGCTTCCTAGCGGGAAAGTCATGTACGGCTTGGGAGAAGGCGTCAATCAGTTGAGTCTTTTTGGTCCCATGGTTCCGCAAAAGATTCGTGAAGAAATAGACAGGGAGTTGAAACTGCAGCTTCAACCCCCTGTTTCGTTTGGAGGATAGCCCGTATGTCAGTGTTTACTAATCTGGGATTCCAGAAAAAAATGATGCTCAGCTATCTCGTGATGATGCTCTTGATCGGTTGCGTGACAAGCTTGTTCAGCTACCAAATGACCAAAGTCACTGCAGACGAGATGCATTTGACGCAAAACATCTTGCCGCAAACAAGTGCCCTCTTGGAAGTCAAAAATCAAATCTACACGAAAACGTACTCGTTGAAGACGTATACGCTCACACGCGATCAGTCTTACCTGGACGATTACTACACCAATCTCATCGACACATCGCGCTTTGCTGGCATCCCTCAGACGGAAGAAAACAGCGGGCTCTTTACGATCATCGAGTCGATCTCCGAGTTGGATTTTCTGTTCTTGAACAAAATTAATCCGTTGTTAAAAGCAGACAATGTTCCTGCCGTCAGCTATGTACTCACTCATGAGGTTCAACCGCTGATTGATCAGCTGGAGCGTGACCTTTCCTTTTCCCTAAATCAACTGGAATACAAGACGAATAAAGAGTTCCAGAGCACGAACGACAGCATCAAGGTTTCTCTGATCCTGACCTATTCGGTATCCGTCGCTTCCATTTTGTTCGGCTTGTTTTGCACCTTTTACTTTCGCAATCAGTTGCTACGCCCTATCCAGTCCCTGATGCAGCAGGTCCGTGAAGTATCGAAAGGAACGTTTGGCCAACAGATCGTCTACAAGCATCAGGACGAGTTTTCTGAGCTGGCCGCCGAATTCAACAAGATGTCCACGAACATCGCAACCTTGTTTGCACAGGATAAAGCGCAACGCCAGGTGTTAATCGAAGAGAGAAACGTGCGCGAGCAAATCCTCAACTCCCTCCCAGTCGGTATCATTACACGTCCTTACGTTTCCGTGGATGTCCACGTGAACCGGCTGGCAAAGCATCTGGTGAAGCTGGATGCCAACGGGTACCCGGTGATGAAGGACTCCGCTACTACATGGGAAGGTGCAGGAAATGCCCCCTGGTTTGTGAACCGGAAAATGACTCTGTTGAAGCAGGACGAGACACCTTTCACCGCTTTGGTATCCTATATCCCCTTGCACAACCACCAGCATGAGAATGAGACCGGCTGGATGGTCGCCCTCCTGGATATCACCGAACAGGAACAGGTGCAGGAATACTTAAACCAATCGGAAAAACTGGCCATGGTCGGACAGCTGGCAGCCGGGGCCGCACATGAGATTCGCAATCCGTTGACGGTCATTTACGGCTTCATCCAGCTTTTGCAGCAGCGACTGTCTAATCTGGAACAGGAACGTCACTATTTGCCACTCATCTTGCAGGAAATCGAACGGGTCAATCGAATCGTCACGGAGCTGTTGATGCTATCCAAACCGTCTTTACCGAACTATCGCGAAGTCAGACTCACAGAAGTGTTTCATTCGATTCTGCCTTTGATAAAAGCCGAGGCGTTGCTGCATGGAATCGAAATCGTAGACCGCTGTGATTCGGATACCCGCATGCACGTAGATGTAGAGCAGTTGAAGCAGATTCTCCTCAATCTGATGAAAAACAGCATCGAGGCCATGAAAGAAGGCGGCATTCTCACTGTCGAGAGCCGCCTGGACGAACATGCTGTACACCTTCATGTGCGCGATACGGGAGAAGGCATATCTCCAGAATATCTTGTCCGTATTTTTGACCCCTTTTTCTCCTTGAAAGAAGAAGGTACCGGGCTCGGATTGCCGATCTCGCGCAGAATGGTGGAAAACCACGGAGGCGACATTCAAGTAAACAGCAAGCTGGGAGAAGGGACGGAAATCATTATCTCGTTGCCTCTCCAGCCTCATTTGCCCTAGCGTAATCGGTTTCCTTTTGGAGGCTATTCATGCGCTCCTGGCCCTTTTCATCCAGCCAGGCAAACATACGGCGTGTATACGTCTCCATTTCCGCTCCCTGAAACAAGTGGCTGGCCCCTTCCGCCAGCCATATTTCATGTGGCTTCCCTGCCTCGCGCAATGAATGCTCCAGCCTGTGCGCGTGTTCGACTCCTACGTTTTCATCCGCTGTTCCATGGATGATCAGGACGGGGCAGGCAATTTCCGCGATTCGATACAAGGGAGTGCGTTCTCGATAGGCGTCCTCCTGTTTGCGCGGGTGGCCGACAATCCGCCGAAGCATGCGCCGCAAATCCACTCGTTCCTCATAGGTCAAAAGAAGATCACTAACCCCGCTCCACACCACGGCCGAAAGCAAACCTTCGCATTCCATCGCAGCGAATAATGCCATGATCCCTCCACGCGAAAATCCATAGACACTGATACGCTCGTGGTCGACTTCCGGCATTTGGCTCAGCAGCTCGTAAGCTGCAAACACATCGTGACGATCCGCACCCCCGAACTCATCCCTGCCTTCCCCACCTTCGTTGCCACGGTAATGTGGAGCGAGCACGACATAGCCAAACGAAGCCATTTGACTGATTCTCTCTGGCCGTACCTTCCCGACACCACGAATACCCCCGCGGCAATAGAGTAGAGCAGGTAGGGGCTCTTTATTTTGAGAGTACGCTTCCGGGATAGCGAGTGCTGCCTTGACGAGCAGGCCCTGGCTGTAATAGCTGACGGTATATAGCTGGACGCCCGGAACGACTGACTCTTCCGGAGACATCATCATACGATCCCTCCTCCCTCGCTGGTGACGCTCTGAATCCATTGTTCCATCGCCTGCGAAAGCCATTTCTTTTTGTGATAGACCACCTGAATAAAAAACGGTGGCTTGTCTGTGTGAAACGGGACTGCCCGAAGCGTCCCTCCCCTGATTTCCTTTTCGACGGCCATACGCGGCAGTAACGCTGCTCCCAATCCGCATCGGACGCACTGCTTGATCGCTTCCGGGTTGCTGAACTGGCAGGCGATCCTGTGCGCGACTCCTTCATC
>JARDZO010000175.1 GCA_029240815.1 Brevibacillus sp. | reverse complement strand
ATGGTTTTGATGCTGAGAATCCAAAAGAGTATGGCATCAACGGTGTTTATTTAGGACAAAACATCAAGGAAGCGATTGACATCCTGGGGCCAACCAAGGCAGATTTCATGGACATGGTGTCGAGGCAGACTTACACCGTGGATCAGATGTCCTCCGGTCAGGGCGAAGCAGTTATGGGGATGCTACTGCTTGATCGGACACAGCTCATCCTCAAAGTCAAAGCTGGGAAGCTGCAATCTATCATGTTGGGTGGAGTCGCGCAGGAAGAAGCCCAGCAGTTCAAAACAACGCGGGGTCTGGCTATGTATGATTCTGCAGAACAGCTGAAGAAGCTATACGGTGAAGGGACAGGGGACAAAGAGATCACATATCAAGGCAGCCACTATAAGGCGAGCTTTGGAATTGCTGACAATAAAGTAGCTTGGATGCGTTTTGACTATCTGTAAAGCATAAAAAAGAAAAAGGGAAGTGAGTTCGATGGGAGAACGCACTTCCTTTTTTGTACTTTCGTATAGTGCAACCTCGCTGACGCGATAAAAGATGAAAGTAGAAGTGCAACTATGGCTCTGCCAAAAGGCTTGGCGTAGCCAAGTTTTCTAAGACGGAGAAACGTTATTCGCCGCGATGAATCCACTGTATTGAGTGCTGGTAGGCACGTACGATGCCTTCTGCCAGGTCTGATAGAGAGCTGTCGATAATGAAAACAGGGGAGGAGGACGAAGCATCAGGGAATAGGCCGAGCAAATGTTCACGCAACTGTTCCTGGGCAGCCCAGCGATCCTTTTCATTACCCGTGGATTCTGTAAAGGTGAACAATGCTACACGGTCTGCGTACAGATAATGATGACCGTTTTGACTGATGAACCCTACGTCATCGAGTGCCTCGACCTGAACGGTTGCGGGAAGCAGCAGGAGAGCAAACACATCTCCAAGCATGTTGGGCTTGGTCAACACAGCTGCTAGCTTGTCGCGTTCATCTTCGCTCTCTACAATGAAAAGCAGTTTGTCTCGGTCAAAGACATTGACATGATCTCCAATTTTATGTATGACTTGAGCATAGAAGCCTGGCAATTTGCCATCAGGCACCTGAATTTCTACGCCGTACATATGGCGCATACCTTTCACCTCACATCTTTGCGTTTACACCATCGTATCAAAAAATCAAGGAGGTTCCTATGAGCGATCAACAACTCTCCATTCAAACTTTTCCACTGGGTGGGTTTCAAACCAATGCCTATGTGTTGACGAATACCAGCACGGGTGAAACGATTGTTATCGATCCAGGCATGCAACCAGAAGTCCTGCTGCAGGCGATCCAAAATAATAATGTGGTAGCGATTCTTCTGACACATGCCCACCTGGACCATATTGGAGGATTGAATGATGTACGGGCACTAACAAAGGCACCAGTGTACATCCATCCACTCGAACAGGAATGGCTGACCAATCCGGATCTGAACGGTTCCAGTCGTTGGAATCTCCCCCAACCCATTGTGTGCGAAAGGGCCGAATATGAGCTGGCGGATGGACAAACACTGGAGATCGCAGGGTTTTCGATTCAAGTCCTGCATACCCCAGGCCATTCTCCTGGCAGCTGCTCGTTTGTCATTGGAAGACACTGCTTTGGCGGAGATGTTCTGTTCGCACAAAGCATCGGGCGTACGGATCTGCCCGGAGGTGACTATGAGACGCTGATGATAAGTATTCAAGATAAATTGTTCGAACTCGAAGATGATACGATTGTCTACCCAGGACATGGCCCGAAAACGACGATTAACTCAGAGAAGACTTATAACCCATTCGTGACGGGGCTGTTACGGTAAGGTGATTTTGGCGGGTTTTCGCCCGTTAATTGGAGGATTTTAGGTAAAGGCGGCGAAATGGGAAGGGTCACAAGGAAAAAGGAGAAGGAATCATGAACGAAAAATGGTGTCGCTGGGTCGTGATTCTTGCCATTGGCTGTTTAAGTATCACAGGGTGCGTCCCACCTGCAGCCAATCAAGCGAAACCCTCCACCGCTCCTGCCGATACGGCATCCCCGCCCATTCCTGCCGCGCCCTCGGAGGAAAAGTCTGAGCAGACAACGGATGCGAAAACCAATGAGGAATCAACCCCTGCCCTTGAACCAACGACGTCGCGCTTCCCTGAACAGCGCCTCTCGCTCATGGCGGTAGGGGATATTATGATGCACCAGGAGCAGTTGGATGCGTCGTGGAATCCCGCAACGAAGAAGTACGATTTTCATCCGTTCTTTACAAATGTAGCCCCTCTGTTCAAAGAAGCTGATTGGGTGATCGGCAATCTGGAGACGACGATGAGTGGCAGCGCTACCGGTTACTCAGGGTATCCCATGTTCAATTCCCCGGCAGAGCTAGGTCACACGCTAAAGGATGTCGGTTTTACAGCCGTCTCCACTGCGAACAATCATTCTCTGGATCGGAAAGAATCAGGCATTTTGCAAACGATTAAACATCTCGACGAAGCGGGTTTGTTGCACACGGGTACTTTTGCCAGCCCAGAAGAGCGTGATGAACCGCTTTTACTAAAAAAGGATGGGTTTACGCTCGCACTGCTATCGTATACCTATGGCACGAACGGGATTGCCATTCCAGATGGCAAACCGTACATGATCAATCTGATTGATCCGGAGTTGATCAAAGAGGATATTGCCCGTGCGCGAGAAAAGGGGGCAGATCTGGTAGCAGTAGCCTTGCATTTTGGTGTGGAATACCAGCGTCAGCCAAACGAAGCGCAGAAGAAGACGGCGGAGCAGTGCATCCAATATGGAGCAGACCTGATTTTAGGGGCTCACCCTCACGTGGTCCAACCATACGAATGGAAAACAGTCACCATGGAGGATGGAAGAGAGCATAGAGGTTTGATTACCTACTCATTGGGGAATTTCATTTCAGCACAACGATGGGAATACAAAGACGTCGGTGCGATACTCAAACTGACCCTGCACAAAGACGCGTCGGGTGTGGCCAGTATCGAGAGCGCCGAGATGATTCCTACCTACGTGCACTTCTTTCGCAAATCGGGCAAACGAAATTATGTGATTTATCCCGTTCCTCAAACCTTGGCCAAACTGCAAAATGGCGAAAAGTACCCAACCCTCACCAAAGACGCGATTGCCTACATGAAGCATCTGGAAAAAGATATGGCCGTACATGTAAACACGGTTGTTTCCACGAAAAAAGCCAGCTGAAAGAGCTGGCCTTATTTCTTTCCAAAACCGAACGGCAGATTCAATCGAAGATGAAGCTTGAGTTCCTCGTTTTGCATCGTGATGCCTTCTACCTGAATGTTTGGGGAAATGAGCTCAGGATAGAAACCGAGATCATACATTTTTTCCATTTCCTCTACGGTGGATTGCGGTAAGGCGAACCCGTCAAAGTACAGCTCAGCGATATGAAACTTGAGCTGGACGGGGGATACGAGTTCGTATGTGCCGACGAGACGCAGCTGCATGTGATCGTAAGTCCCTTCAACAATCAGCTTGTTGTCTTCAAAGGAAAAGTGAGCCTGCTTGAACAATTCGTCTTTGGCCATGAGAAACTGGTTAAATTCGTCCTGTTTGATCGTCAGCGTGTGAGAAAATAGACCGTCTGACTGAATACGATCCGGTGTAGCCAGCTCAGGAACTTGCATCATCACGTCGGCCAGCAAACCAAAAAACGTCTGGAATGCAGGCAACCCTCTTTTTTGCCAATCCGCAATGAGATGGTCCATAAGAGCTGCGACGGTGGTGGGGTCGTCCAGTTTTTGCACATTTTTCTCTTTTTCCTCTTGAATGGCAAGCATCTCAGCCAGCTGAGCCTCGTACTTTTTACGCAGATCTTGTAACTGAGCTAAGCGATTATGTTCGTCTTGTTGCATGGCTGCCAGTTTGGTTCGTTCTGATTGATAGGACTCTAGACGCTGCATATCTCGATCGTACAGGATCTGAATAAAATCAAACATTAATAAGAATTCATTAAAATTTTCAGCATTCAACAGCAGTGTCAGAAGATTGGCGCGCTCTCCGGTATAGTACGCTCTCGCCACTTCTCCTGCATGACGATGCATGGCTTCGATGACCAGCTTTTGACGTTTCAGATCAAGCTCGAGTTGAGCGATATCCCCTTGTGTCCGTGTTTCTTCTGCCTTGATCAGGGTGAGAGTACGCTCCAATTCTTTTTGAGTAAAATGCTGCTGCAAGATCAGCTGCTCCAAAGAAACGGGCTTCTCTTCCTCTGCGAATACCGTCAGCGGACATACAAGTAGGAACAGGATGAGCAGAAATTTGCGCATGATTTCACCTTTAGTTTCGTGATGGAAAGCGGTGTACCAGCTGTCGCACCTTTTCTCTCCACATTGTATGACTTCTTTTCGTATTATAGCCTTATACGGATGAATTTGGATAGCAGGAGAAGAGCCTAATGAATCTATACTCAGTTATTCGCGAGGAAATAGCTTGCCGATCGGAAAAGGCAATCCCATTTTCGAGGTATATGGAGCTGGCGTTGTACCATCCCGAGTACGGATACTACATGTCAGACAAGCCCAAAGTAGGAAAAGCAGGAGACTTTTTTACGAGTGCTTCCGTACATCCCGTGTTCGGAGAAACGCTAGCGGACGTCGTGGAGGAAATGTGGCGGACAGGGAAGATAGAGGCTCCGGTTCTGGTGGAAATCGGAGGGGGAACTGGCACTCTATGCAAAAACATGCTGGACCGTTTGCAGGAGGCTGCACCTGAGTTGTACCGATCTATGACACTGGTGCTCATCGAATCGAGTCCGTATCACAGAAAGCTGCAGCAAGACGCGATTCTTTCTCATGAAGTCAAAAAGGTATGGTATGCATCGCTGGAGGAAGCTGCTCTGCATGAGCAAATCGAAGGCGTCATCTTGTCGAATGAATGGCTGGACGCTTTTCCTGTCCATCTGGTAGAAAAAACAAAATCAGGTTGGCAAGAGGTGTGGGTGACGACCGGGGAGGCAGGTTTTCGAGAGGAGAAGGGAACTGTCACGCCTGAGCTGGCAGATTATCTGTCCGAATGTAATCTGAGGGTACCAAGCGGAATGCGTTTGGAAGTGAACATGGGGTTGGAACGGGCGGCAGCAGATGTTTCGCGGCTTTTAAAAAGAGGCTACGTCTTGACCATTGATTACGGAGACTTGGAAGAGGAGCTGTACCATCCCAGCCGAAAAAACGGAACGCTGATGTGTTATTACCGACATCAGGCGCATAACGATCCTTTCGCACATCCAGGCGAAGAAGATATGACAGCACACGTCAACTTTTCAGCGTGGAGCAAGCTTGGGGAACAAGTGGGACTGAGAGAGGTAGCCTATATGCGGCAGGACAAATTCCTGATGCGCAGTGGCCTTTTACAAAAGGCAGTGGCCCACATGGACCGAGACCCGTTTACCAGCGTGGCGATGAAACGAAACCGAGCAATCCAGCAGTTGGTTGATCCAGCTGGTCTGGGTGGACGATTCAGGGTCATGGTGCAGACGAAAGGGATCGACAATCATCTTGATCTTCGTTTTCTTGATTCTTCTTTTCGTCTGTAAGTTGTTTGAACGATAAACATATAAAAAAAGATGCTCGTAGATGAGCATCTTTTTTCATTACAGCATCATTTGCAGCATTGCATGTTCTCCGCCGCCTAATGGCATGAGGAAGAAAGTGTAGTACGTGAATCCTACGAATGACAGGAACATAAAGCCAAAGAAGATGTTCAGGTACACTCTTTCTGTCAAAGCCATGTAGCTCAACGCTACGAAGAATGCGGTCAGACCGAAGAAAATGAGCGCCATTGGGTACAAACCACCCCAGAAAGACATCAGCGCAATAACAATGGTCCAAAAACCAAGAACGCGATACATACGATCCATCTGTGTCCCCCCTTTTTGCATAGATCGGTAAGATTTACAAGATTCCTTCCCCATTATATAGGACGGGCGAAGGCGTGTAAACGGGAAGGTATGACGGTTTTTTGGCAGATAGGAAAATACAGGGTGTCAGTTTTTCTAATCAATATTGTATCACTGTATAATTACACGATTTGCATCCATCAATCATGGATTCATCCTCACGTAATTCAATGTTCCCCAAGTACGTTTCAAATATCCCCATCAAGAGTGCGTTGTGCATCTGGCATACGGAGTTGGGAAATTTCTTGGCTGTATCCGAAAACGTGCAATTGTTTACACGAAAACGAAGAACTCCATTTGCGAGCGTTTCAATATCCGGTTTTAAGCCTTGCGCCACAACCAATCGCTGAATGTGGCCAAGTTTTTCTTCCATCGTAGCGTTTGCAAGCTTTAGGCCACTTTTGGCTACCGCCCGTTTTGCCATCTCTGTGCCAATGCGATATCCCATTTTGACGAGTGCAGCTTCACCTGCTTCACCGAGTGAAAGCAAGGTTTCGATCGCAATGTCAGCCAGCAACTGATAGTCACGAGGCGGGAATTGCAGGCTTACCACTTGGTCGGACAGCGAGTACAATCGGCTGGGACGCCCTCCTTTACCGCTTTTGTCCGACACGGCAGAGAGTAAATGGACGTCCTCCAACTTCGTTAAGTGCAACCGCGCCACATTGGGATGAATCGAAAATTGGTCGGCTACGTCCTGAACAGTAATCGGGTCTTTGCTGTAAGCGACATATTGGTAAATGGAAAAACGGGTGGGGTCAGCTAAAGCACTGGTTAACTTTTGAGCATCGCAATCCATGCTGTTACCCCCTTCATAAGCAAATCACCATAAGTGTATCCGATTTTAGGCGGATTGTTAAGGTTATAGTGTGCAAGAGCGGTACATCCACCCATTTTTTCTCCTAGTTTTTAGATTAACTACTATTGACATAGTGTTAATAACACATTTATAATCCGAAGTAAGGAAGGTTTTTTTATTAGCTTACTTTTTGCAAGCGGCCGTGTCCATTATTTGGGGCGGCAGCGGCAATACCTGTAATAAAAGCAAGAAACGCATAGATGAGATGGAGGGGTAACCGATGGCAGTTGCTGAGCGTACACTTACAAATAAATTAACGTTTTTCACGTATCCGAGCTGCACATCCTGTCGCAAAGCCAAGGCTTGGCTGGCAGAGAATGGTGTTAACTACGAAGAACGTCACTTGTTTAAAAATCCACCGACAGCTGAAGAGCTTCTCGATATTATCAAGATGACATCAAATGGGCTGGATGAGATTTTGTCGACGAGAAGTCAACGTTTCAAAAACCTGGATGTGGACATTAATGATATGTCTGTGAGTGAGCTTTTGGAAATGTTGAGTGAAGAACCTCAATTGTTGAAGCGTCCAATCTTGACCGATGGTGAAAATTTGATCGTGGGCTTTAACTCATCAGCGATGAAGAATTTGCTGTCGTAAAACTCGATTCACACATAAGAATGAGGAGGCATTTTGCCGCCTCATTTTTGTTTCTACAGATAGGAAGTTATAAGATTCCTATCCAGTAAAAGTGCAACTAAGGCTTCGCCAAAAGGCTTGGCGCAGCCAAGTTTTCTAATTCGTAGGATTTTGTGCTTGTAGGCGGTAAAATAGAAGCAATGGAAGGTGAGAAAAGGATGGGAAACGGAAATGGAAACGATACGAATCGTAAAACAGGATGGCGTGGCGACAATTACGCTAAATCGGCCAGAGGTACATAATGCGATCAGTATGGAATTGGTGGACGAGCTGACTGCTGTACTCCAAGAATGTCAGACGGATGAGCAAGTAAAGGTATTGATCATCACCGGTACGGGAAAAAGCTTTGTATCCGGAGGGGATTTGAATCAGTTCATCGCAGTTCGCGGGCATGAGCAGGCATTTCCACTGTTGAATAAAGCCGCTGGACTGCTGTCTGCCATCGACCATTTCCCCAAGCCAGTCATCGCGATGATTAATGGGGCAGCAGTTGGTGGGGGATGCGAATTTGCCGGAGCATGTCATTTCCGATTCGCCAGTGATCGTGCGCTCTTCGGATTTGTCCAAATCGGGATGCATATTACGACTGGATGGGGAGGCGGCAGTCGTCTGTTGGACAAGCTTCCGGAATCCAAGGCACTTGCGCTGCTGCTGACAGGCGAGCGGATGAGTGCCTACGAAGCAAAAGAGTACGGATTCGTGGAAGAAGTATATCCAGCGGACCAGCTGCGAGAACAAGTGGAGCGGTTTGCTCGCAAAATCGCGGCCCAGCCGCTGGTTGGCATCGAGGCGTACATGCGTATCTTGCAGTGGAAGCGAGAAGGGATCAGCCAGGCAGAAAGAATTCGGCGTGAAGTCGATCAATGCGCGGGAATATGGGGGAGTGACGCGCATGTATCCGTTGTTCAAAAATTTTTGGGCAAGCGATAAGAGGTAGGCGTCGATAGGGAGTGTTTCTTCCGTTTAAACATTTATTTGCTTGGACATACTTTTTCTAGTAGAAAGCGATTCTACAAGAGTAGGGAAAAGCATAGGATGAACTACACATCATCCTTTTTAAAGGTAACGGGAGGGACTCATATGGTAGCTTCCAGACAAGACGCATGGACCGAAGATGACGATCTGGTGTTGGCGGAAGTCACCTTGCGCCACATTCGCGAAGGCGGCACCCAATTAGCCGCATTTGAAGAAGTGGGTCAAAGGTTGGGAAGGACAGCTGCTGCATGCGGCTTCCGTTGGAATAGCTGCGTCCGCAAGCGATACGATGCCGCCATTTCCATTGCGAAGAGCCAAAGACAGCAGTTAAAGAAAATGGGAAGAATCTCAGCACCGCCAGTTGTAGCAGAGGTGGATAACGTCATCGCCCCACCAAAACGTCAATCGCTAAGTCCAGATGAGCTAGTCAAACACGATGAAGACGAAGAGCAACAAATCGAATCCGTTATTCGTATGCTGATGAACCAGAAAGAGTTGTCTCGTCGTGTCAAGCAGTTGGAACGAGAATTAGAAGGAAAAGAATTAGAAATAAAAGAATTGACAGAAGCCCACGAACGCGCGAGGAAGGAACTGGATCAAGTTCAAGGTGTAAATGAGGATTACCGAGCGCTCGTACAGATCATGGAGCGTGCTCGCAAGCTTGCTTTTTTACAAGAAGAAGACTCGAACAAGGCCATTTTCAAAATGGATGAGAACGGCAATCTCGAACGAGTAGAAAAGTAAAGCAGTGAACAGACGTAAAGAAAGAAGCGGTAGACAACCGCTTCTTTTTCTTTTTCATATGAAGAAAGAGCTAGTCTTGCAGATCAACATTTTCAGGCAACCATACATAGGGATTTTCCCCACGGTCACGCATAGGGTTGTATCTCACTGGCGTAAAGTTCATTTTCAACCAGAATTGATCAGCTCGACAGCGGGAGTTTGTTTTGATTGGCGCACCAAAGCTTTTCGCATGGTTAACCAGAGCTGTACCGTAATTTTTGTCGCGGTAATCGGGCAGGACTTCGAGCTTCCACAGCTCGTAGTAATCCTGTGCAGGTTGGAAATATCTGTCGTATTTCCCGTCGATTTTGTAGAGGCTCATGCGTGCTACCAAAAGGTCGTTGTCGTAAATGCCATAGAAGGGAGACTCCGAATCGTTTTCCACGATGTTCGCCTCCAGGTCTTCCTTCATCGAAAGTTCCTCCAGGCCAAATTCGCGAAACTGCTGGAATTCTTCCAGTGTCTTATAATTGATTTGTAAACGTTTTACTTCAAACATTGGTCAGCCACTCCTCTCACAGCTCTTTACCTTCAGCCACAATGGCCTTTCTCTCTATTATACACCAAATGATTGTATTCCGTGGAATTTTTCTTTGACTGGGTCAGGGATTATCAGGAAATGAATTCGCTTCCTTGGAAATTTTTAAGATTTCGTTCTAGATATATGTCCACTCTCATGGCAAAATAGAAGGTAGCGTCACATGAACAATCCGGAATCCGTGTTGGAAACGCTTTCAGATGGATTCGGGTTGGTGAAAGAGGGGAGCGTTGCCATGCGTAAGGTATTAATTGCGAACCGCGGTGAAATAGCCAGGCGTATTATTCGCACGTGCAAGTCGGAGGGAGTAGCGACAGTAGCTGTTTATTCGGATGCCGATCGTGATCTGCCTTTCGTCAGAGAAGCAGATGAAGCCGTTCACATAGGCCCATCTCCAGTACCCCACAGCTATTTAAACGTGGAAGCGATCATCAGCGCAGCGAAAAGCACAGGTGCTGATGCGATCCACCCAGGCTATGGCTTGCTTTCAGAAAACGAAGCCTTTGCTCGCCGAGTGCAGGACGAAGGGATTGTCTTTATCGGACCGAGCCCGGAAGTGATTGGACAAATGGGTGACAAGCTGACAGCCCGTAAAATCATGCAACAGGCAGGTGTTCCAGTCGTTCCAGGGTGCGAAGCCCCTGCGGAGACCGTAGACGAAGCAGCACAGGTAGCTGCGACGATCGGGTATCCAGTAATGCTAAAGGCCAGTGCAGGCGGCGGAGGAATCGGGATGCAAATATGCCGGGACGAAGAAAGTCTGCGACAGGCATACCAGTCCTTACGTGGTCGTGCAAAAGCCTACTTTGGAAATGATGCGATGTACATTGAGAAATACGTGGAGAGTCCGAGGCACATCGAAGTGCAAATCGCAGGGGACCAGCACGGAAATGTCTTGCACCTGTTAGAACGTGAATGCTCGATCCAGCGTCGTCATCAAAAAGTGCTAGAGGAAAGCCCATCTCCATTTTTGGATCCGGTGACGAGAGAGCTGCTCTGCCAGTCAGCTGTCCAAGCGGCCCAGGCTGTAGGGTACACAGGTGTTGGTACCGTGGAATTCATCGTAGACGAGTCCAAAAACTTTTACTTTTTGGAGATGAATACCCGTCTTCAGGTGGAACATCCTGTTACGGAAGAAATGACTGGTCTGGATCTAGTCTCCATGCAATTAGCGATAGCGAATGGTGAACCGCTGGGGATCGGGCAAGAAGATGTGAAAGCACTGCGCCACGCCATTGAATTGCGTGTGTACGCGGAAGATCCCGTAAGCTTCCTTCCGTCTCCAGGGACAATCTCTCTCTATCAACCGCCAACAATGGAACATGTCCGAGTTGATGATGGCGTCCAAAGCGGTACACAGGTGACCCCGTTTTACGATCCTATGATTGCCAAGGTAATCGTTTCGGGAACGACGAGGGCAGAAGCGGTAGAACGTGCGCGTGTGGCCATGCAGAACTTTCAGATTACCGGAATTAAAACAAACATTCCGTTTTTGTTGGAAGTACTGTCCGACGAACGTTTCTGTGAAGGTATTTACACCACCTGGTTTGTACAAGAGCGAGCAGCAAAATCGAACAACTAAAGGGAGCGAAGTGAAATGAAACAAGTAGCAGCAAACATGGCAGGAACCGTAATCAACGTACTCGTACAACTGGGGGACGATGTGAGCGAGGGGCAAGATGTACTCGTTCTGGAATCGATGAAAATGGAAGTGCCGATTCAGTCAGAGGTTGTCGGAAAAGTGATAGAAATCAAAGCCAATATCGGTGATTTTGTAAATGATGGAGACATTCTCGTAGTTGTGGAGTAGCTTTTATAATAATTCTAAACTGAGCGGCCGCTAGGTGAAGGGGGCGTACAGGTTGAAGGTACAAATTGTAGAGGTTGGCCCACGTGATGGACTGCAAAATGAAAAGGAATTGGTCTCGACAGCGGCAAAAATCCAGCTGATTGATCGACTAGTAGCTTCGGGATTAAAACGAGTCGAGGCGAGTTCGTTCGTCAATCCCAAATGGATTCCTCAATTGGCAGATGCCACGGAAGTTCTGCAAGGCATCAAATGGAGGAGCGATGTTACCTATAGTGCTCTTGTACCCAATGTACGTGGTTTGGAGAGAGCACGAGCCAGTGGATTGACTGAAATAGCACTCTTCATGTCGGCTTC
>JARDZO010000437.1 GCA_029240815.1 Brevibacillus sp. | reverse complement strand
CCGATGAGAATGGCTGCTTCACCATTTTTTTGAAACATCGCCTTTGCAGAATCAACCCATTCTTTTTTAAGCATTTTATAGAGCACTGAGTTACCTACGAATTTACCAATGAAATATCCGATAGGCGTCCCAAGCAAGCAGGCGAAATATCCTGCGGTAGCAAGCCACAAAGCCGAGGATGGATCGATCATACTTAATGAGACTTGTAGAAAGAAAGCCGGTATGGGAAAGATGATTGCGTCGGCAAACGAATGGATCATCAAGCCCCAAATGCCAAACTCCGTTAAAAAATCCAATATGTTCTGAACCATCCTTTTCTCCATTCGACTATCATATTTCAAAAACTGTACCCATTACTTGTGGCAAATCTATTTTCAGGAAAATTGCTTCTTCCACGAAACATCAACTCAAGAGCGCCGGATCGTTCCAGATCGGATGGTGTAGTAAGCGCTGCGCATTTAGGCACCAGTCTTGCTCCTGCCTGTTCGAACACGGAGGCTACAAACTGCGAACAGAAATAGGCACGCTCAGGCGCGACAGGAATGTTCAACATTACACCCAGCAAACCAGGTAAGTTATATTTATATAAATGCGATTCTCTCTCAAAATGCTGAACAATAGTACGAATTGTCAGGAATTGAGACTCGCTCATGGAACAACGGTATACAGCAAAAGTGGCTTCCTTGAACACTCCCCCGCGCAGATCTTCCTTGACAAAGCCGCCGATAAACGGGTTCATGGGATTTTTTCTGCCAAAGCTGTATACCTCATTCAGTTCCGGATCAAATGCGATCGAAGCGTGATTAAGTGGAGCCTTCGTATAAAGCTGAATCATCTTTGTAAACCAAGTACCCGTATCTGACAAGACTATATAAATGTGATTCTCCTTGTCAATCATTTCATTCACCCGCATCATTTTTGGATAATCTCAATGTCCTTATTATCAAGCATCACCAGCTATCCCAAAACGAACGAGCGTCGGATTATACTCAAGGCCTTTGTCGGATGTTTCATTGGACCTTAGACCGATTATTCTGTTCATGGACCAACCTTGAATAACACTCCCTTCATTCCCTCCCATCACCACGTCGATTGAATCTGCCCCCCATACATCGCCCACGCCATCTTCATCACCGCACTGCGCTTGATCTCGTAATATCGCTGGCGCGAAACGCCGATTTCTTTTGCGATCTGGTTGTTCTTGTCGCCATCCAGCAGCGCCTCCAGGATCAGTCTCTCCTGTTCGTCCGGGATGGTCTCCACGGCTTCATCAATCCGCATGATCTTATCCTGCAAGTTCTGCAATCTCTTCCACTTGCGCTCCCGACGTGCCACTTCTGCGTGCGTCTTGTCTCCATGACCGCCGAGAGCCTTTGGCAGAGCGGCTTCCAAACCATATTGCCCTACCATGCCTTCTCCCAGATCCCGCAAAAAGCGCTGGATGCGAATGATTTCCAGCTGCATGTAATTGTAGTCGCGGATCTCTTCTTCTGTTCGCTGCACCAGTTCCAACGCTGGCTCCATCGCTGCCAAGGAAACTGCCATTTGGCGTTTCGTTTGTCCTTGAGACTGCTGACCATCCAAGAACTTGTCCCATTCCGGGCAAGACTCGATTTTTCCCACATGCGTGTCGTGCACCTGACAATGAGCCTTTTTCCCCCACCCAGTGGCCGGGCACCCTTCGCAAACTTGTTCGCGCAGCTCATCTTTACTGATACATGTCCGAGTAGCCATTCTGATTCCCCCTAATCGGTTTTATGTGAATGTAGATCTTTTTCGTTCAGATAAATAAGAACGTTTGTTCTTATTTATGTACAAGTATCTCATACTATCCTAAAATGTTCAAGATTTTCCAACTAGAAAAATAACAAAAAAACACGATCCCTTTTTAATGAGATCGTGATGATCTTCCCTTACATTAACTTATCCACAGTTGACAAAATATTTCTGTGCATAACCTGTTTGTAATCTACGTATGCCTGTGAATAATCTGTGGACAACTTTCTGTATGAAAGTCTAAAAGAGAGTGGAAAGCAACGTAAAAGGACTTTGATTCGCTGACGGAATCTGTCAGTGTATCGCCTTTATCATGACACACCGAGCTTCCTCCGTCTCTACTTTGAAGATGGCGATGCCGTATACCAGCAAGCACTAAAGGCTGGGGCAACACCTGTTACCGAGATGACAACCCTGTCTTTGGTGATCGGGTCGGACGTGTGCGTGATCCATTGGGAAACATCTGGTGGATTCAATCACGGATCGAGGATCTCACTCACGAGGAAATGGCAAAACGCGCAGGGCAAAGCAAATATATCGCAGCCATGCAGTATGTCCAGAATTCTTTACGACTCGTTCCCTGACGAGCTCTGAGTTTAATGAGCATGGCGTAGAATCATATCGCGGTCCAACCCCCGTCTACTTTGATCGTCTCCCCTGTGATGAAGGTAGCCAGATCAGAGGCGAGGAACAGTACGGCACCCGTAATATCCGATACTTGAGCCAGCTGTCCGAGGGGAATGCGACGCAGCACGTCCTGGTAAAACTCCTGATCCTCAAACATTTTCTTCGTGAGATCCGTCTCGACAAAAGTGGGAGCTACCGCATTGACCTTTACCCCATAGGAAGCCCATTCCACTGCCAGCGCCTTTGTCAGTTGGACCGCCCCGCCTTTACTGGAACAATACGCGGAACGTTTGATATACCCGACAAAAGCCATCTGGGACACCATGTTGATGATGCGTCCCCCGCCGTTTGCGGCCATATGCTTACCTGCACGCTGCGAGCAAAAGAAGGTCCCTTTCAGATTCGTGTCCAGCACGTGATCCCAATCCTCTTCCGTTACGTCGAACGCCGGCTTGGCGATGTTGATCCCCGCATTGTTGACGAGAATGTCGAGGCCACCGAGTGTAGCGATCGTGTCATCGACCATCTGATAAATGCTGTGGACATCTCGCATATCCGCTACCAAAAAGAAAGAATTCGGTTGAACCTGACGCAGCTCGCTTACGGTTTCCTCTAAGTCCGCCCGATTGCGGCCCGTTATCATAACTGCTGCTCCAAGTTTGGCAAATGCCATCGCCGCATCCTTGCCAATTCCTTTGCTTCCCCCGGTAATGAGGACCTTCTTTCCTTTCAACTCTTGAAAGTAAGTCATGCACGCTTCTCTCCTTTCTGATCATCGAA
>JARDZO010000436.1 GCA_029240815.1 Brevibacillus sp. | reverse complement strand
TCCCCGATAATATTGTTTAGTACTGTGAACATGTTATTCGCATTATTAGGGTAGTTAAAGATATTTTGTGCGTTGACGTTAGACGTTACAAGGACCCCTTGGCTCACCTCTAAATTGATGGGAGAGCTGTTTGTGCTGACAAAGTCCCCAGCACCTGCTTTCGCCGTTGCATCGTACGGAGGTTTATTCGTATCGGTACCAGCAAATATATACTTGCCGTTAATTTGCTGGTTCGCCAAAGTTCCCATATGCTTCTTCAGTTCTTCTACCTCTGCCCCCATAGCTTTTAGGTCGTCAGCAGAAACAGCGCCATCTCCGGTATATACTAGGATCTCTTTTACCCTCTTCATGATGTTTCCCATTTCATCCATCGTACTATCCGTCATATCCATCCAGGACTGCGCCTCATCGACATTGCGCTTATACTGATCATTCTCCATCAAAGAGGAGCGATAGAACATACCACGAGCGGCAATAACCGGGTCATCAGAAGGCTTGTTGATTTTGCTGCCTGACGAAAGCTGCTGCTGCAGCTTGTCCATAGTCCCCATCGACTTATGCAAATTGCGCAGCATGTTGCTGTTCAACATATTTTGCGTTACGCGTACCGCCACTACTAATCCCTCCTATTAGAGACCCACACGGCCCATGCCGTTGATGACTTTGTCCAAGATTTCGTCCATACTCGTCATGACGCGCGCAGAGGCGCTGTATGCGTGCTGGTATTTGACCATTTCCGCCATCTCGTCATCGATGGAGACTCCAGATACGGATTGGCGCTGGTTGTCTACCGTTCCGACAAGCATCTCCGAGTTTGCTTGATTTCGCGTCGCTTCCTGGGCATCTACACCCAATTGGCTGATCGTATAACGATAGTAGTTATCCAGAGTTGAGCTTTCCGCCAAGTCGTTTTGACCTGTACCTGCAGCCAGCACTTTGAATTTGATGGAAGCGATCGCCAGCGCCGTCTCGTTGTTACCAACAGGAGTAGAGGTTGCTTCCGGTTTCGCTGCTGCAATGGCGTCCAGGCTCTTTGTGATTTCAGGGTTGATGGTGATGTTAAGGGCGCCTTTTGGATAATCCTTGGTCGCTGCGTTCCCTGCGAGTGCAGTCGTGTCTACGAAGAACGGCAGGTCTTGCACCGTACCATTATTTATATCCGACAAGCTCACACCTGCACGGTGGATGTCGTTAATCTCTTTTGTCAGGTTCACTGCCAAAACATCGAGGCGCTTCAAAATGTTAGGAACAATCTGGTCGCGGGATTCCAGCGTGCCTGCCATATATCCCGAAGTCGGCGTAAATGCAGCGCCACCCAATGTCAAATCGCTCACGCCCGTAAGCGGGTTTTGTACCGCAGCAAAAGGCTGAGACGTGATTCCCGTTACAAAATCCCGTCCTTCAATCGTGACATTCACCATGCCAGCCGTGGACTGTGTTGCCTTGATATCAACAAGCTTGGAGAGCTTATCCAAGAGAACATCCCGTTGGTCGTACAAGTCGTTTGGCTGATACCCATGCGGAACCACATTGGAAATCTGATTGTTCAGGCTGGCAAGCTGCTGACCGATCGAATTGATCTCCATTGCCTTCACGTTTACAACATTGTCCAGATCGGTTTGGACTTCCTGCAGGTGCTTGTAAGTGGTATTAAACGTATCCGCTACCGCTTTGCTTCGCTCGCGAACAACCGCACGAGCAGATGTATCAGTCGGGTCTTTCGCCAAATCCTGCCACGCCTGCCACATCTGGTCCATGACCTTTTGCAGTCCGGTATCAGAAGGCTCGTTCATGATGCCCTCGACTTTTTCCAGTGTTTCCGTTCGTGCATCCCAATAGCCTTGACGCTTGTATTCGTTGCGATACTGAATATCCAGGAACTCCTCGCGCAGGCGCTGAATGCTGTCTGCCTGTACCCCTGTACCAAGTAAGCCTGGTTCGATAGTTTGAAACATGCCCACATACGGAAGCCCAGTCGTCGCCTGCATATTCACGCGCTGGCGGCTATAGCCCTCTGTATTTGCATTCGAAATGTTGTGGCCCGTTGTATTTAAGGCGGATTGCTGTGCGAACAAACCGCGCTTACTAACTTCTATACCATGAAAGGTAGAGCGCATCTCGACACCTCTTTACGCTTTTTTATTAAAAAAAGTTCGATTAGCCTGACGATAGCCTTCGGAGGCAGGATTGCCGTATATGAAATCGTCCTCCGGTGTATCAGTGATCAGGTCGAGCGTCATGTTTACAAAAGAAAGGGATTGCTTTAGCAACTGCTGATTCAGTTCATTCGCATCACGCAGTTCGTAAACAATCCGGCTCAGTTCGTTGCGACAGGTGGACAGTCGCGTTTTCTCTTCCGCACTGGTCGTCAACTTGATCAATTCAGCCAGTGTGCCTTCCTGCAGCGTAAAGCCTTTTTCGGTTGTCAGCTCTCTTACTACATTCAGACGGGCTGTTTCTGCTGCTGTAATTCCCTTGATCAGCTTTTGCTCTTGGCTCGTTATCGCCACAAGCTCATTCACATTTCCTTTAACTAGCACATCTTTCTTGTGCGTAGCCAAGGTGTACAAGGCCTTGTGCAACTGGATCAAGTTGTCGAGCAGCTCGTAGAGCATTTCCATTTTCGTCATCGTTGTATTCTCCCTCGTCTTCCCTGGAGAGCCTATTTGTTCTTTTGCCAGAAGGACAGGAATTTCTCTGCGATTTTTTCACTCGGCACGCGATACGTTCCCTCTTCTACCTGCTTTTTCAGTTGATCTACTTTTTCCCGACGCTGCGGCGAATCTGGATCTTCCAGCTGCTTCAGCATTTCCAACGCCTCGGTAGAAATGTTCACTTCATCTTTCCCCATCGGGATCTTGCCGGATTTACCTACCTGGGAATTGCCAGTCTTGTTATAGGCATTGATCATACCGATACGATTGGGCTCATTAATCCGCATGTGAAAACCATCCTCTCAAACCACCGGACATGAATGATGTAAAAAACCGATGATACTTCTTAGTAGTATCATCGGCAATTTCGCTGCGCCCGATTAGTTTTTTTGTTACAAAACTATTCGTCAGTATTCCTCTTTCCTCGATAGACCGCTGTCGAATTTCCTGGATTTTTCTCCTCATCAAGGCGCTTCATAACTTCCAAGTCCTGCGTGATATCATGCTTCAAGCTATGAATGCATGAATCGCAAAG
>JARDZO010000174.1 GCA_029240815.1 Brevibacillus sp. | reverse complement strand
TTCCGCTTCGAACGTAATATCGGCTTTCCATTCTCCTACCATCGTAGGCACGATTTTCGCGACGAACTCTCCTGACTCCTGATATTCAGCTGTTACCTGCAGATCTCCGTGGTCCATACTCGGCATCGACACGATGACCGAGACTTTGGCGTCTTTCCATCTGTCTGCCTGTTCTTTTGGCAGCACGATATGCAGATCATTTTCGTTGAGGATCTTGGGCGGTGCAGGCTGGATGTTCACTTGAATGGGCAGGGAAAATTCCTGCAAGGTCAGCTTACCCGACTCGGAAGCAGATGGGGAAGTCGCTTCGGGGTGACCGGAATGCGAAGAAGAGCATGCAGACAGCGATAGGAAGGCAGCAAGGAAAAGGCCGGAAAGGCGAAAGGCTCGTTTCAAAGGATCACCGCTTTCTCTCCGTAATGCAAGCACCCTATCGTATTCAGAGAAAGTCGGTTCCATTCGATTTATCTGATCCCTACTGCGGAAGCCATCGCTTTCATTTCTAAATCCTTTTGGTTGCGCATACGTATTACTACAGCGGGACATGCGGTCGTAACAAAGGGGTGTTCGTAGATGACCATGAGACAGACCTATCAGGTCACGGGAATGACTTGTGCAGCTTGCGCGAGTCGGATCGAAAAAATACTGACAAAAACGAATGGTGTCATAGAAGTTCAGGTGAGCTTAACGACGAACAAAGCGCGCGTCGCTTATGACGATCAGCAAATTGATGATGAGGCGATTATTGCGAGGATTGAAAAGCTGGGCTATCAGGCAAAGCCGGAGCAAGAAGGAGAGACACATTCGGAGAAGCATGACCTGTTTCGCCGGTTTCTATTTTCGTGCATCCTGACGATTCCGTTTCTCTGGGCGATGGCTGCCCACTTTTCTTTTTCCTCGTTCATTTGGGTTCCGTCTTTGTTCCTGCATCCCTACTTTCAGTTAGTGTTGGCGCTCCCCATTCAGTTTTGGATCGGTTATCCCTTTTATATGGGGGCTTGGAATGCTGTAAAGAACAGGATGGCTAACATGGATGTGTTAGTCGTTCTGAGTACGTCCGCTGCCTTTTTTTATAGCCACTACCTTACCTTCGCCGCCTTGCCAACATCCACTCATGGGCTTACGCTCTACTACGAGACGTGTGCTGTCATTTTTACCTTTCTCTTGCTAGGCAAATATTTGGAGGCGATGGCCAAGGATCGGAGTAAAAACGCGATCCGGCAATTAAATCATCTGCAGCCTAAAGTTGCGAATGTGGTACGGCCGTCAGGCGTTGCTGCTGTTCCGGTAACGGAGCTGGTCGTCGGGGATATTTTTATCGTCAAGCCTGGCGAGCGAATCCCTACCGATGGTCTTGTCATCGAAGGCCAGTCGACGGTAGACCAGTCTATCTTTACCGGAGAAAGTCTGCCAGTCGAGAAGTGGAGCGGTCAAACGGTCATCGGAGCGACGTTGAACCAAAATGGGTGGCTGAAGGTAAAAACGACCAAAGTAGGTAACGAAACGGCACTCACGCAAGTTGTCAGAACGGTAGAAGAAGCACAGATGTCCAAAGCACCGATACAACGTATGGCAGACGAGATGACCGATATATTTGTGCCCATCATTATTACGATTGCGGTTACTTCATTTCTAGCCTGGTATTATCTGTATACTTCTCATGACTTTGGACAATCACTGGAAAAAGCGATTGCGGTACTCATCATCGCCTGCCCGTGTGCATTAGGGCTGGCAACTCCGATGTCTATTCTGGTCGCTTCCGGTAGAGCCGCACAGTTGGGCATTTTATTCAAACAGGGCAAGGACCTGGAGACGCTGCAAAAGGTAGACACCGTCATATTGGACAAAACAGGTACCCTGACAAAAGGCAAACACGAGGTCATGGACATCTATACGCAAAACTGGTCAAAAGAAGAGTTCATGCGGCTGGTGGCTGCGGCTGAGACGGCATCCGAGCACCCTCTGGCAGCAGCGATCGTCACCTACATGAAAAATCGGGGGACACCGATCCCTACACCATCTTCATTCACACCCTTGCCTGGATACGGGATCATCGCAAGTGTTCACGGACATTCGGTCATTGTGGGCTCTGCCAAGCTTATGGACAGCCATAGCATAGACGTATCCACTATAAGGGAAAGCATTCATTCGCATGCTACGGCGGGGAAAATCGTCATGCTGGTCGCGATCAACCAACAGCTGGCCGGTTATATCGCCCTATCGGATCCGTTGAAGGAAGATGCCGAGCTCGCCGTTCGTCGACTGAAAAGACTCGGGAAAGATATCATGATCATCACAGGTGACAATGAACAAACGGCGTGGAGTATAGCCAAACAGGCGGGGATATCGCGAGTATACGCAGGAAGACTGCCGGCTGAAAAGGCGCAGATCATTCAGGATCTGCAGAAGAGGGGGAGAACTGTCGCCATGGTTGGAGATGGGATCAATGATGCTCCGGCTCTGATGGCTTCCCATATCGGAATCGCTCTCGGGACCGGAGCAGATATCTCGAAAGACTCCGCTGATGTACTGATTATGCACGGCGAACTGATGGGAATCGTCCACGCATTCCTCCTCAGTCAACAAACGATGAAGAACATCCGACAAAACTTATTTTGGGCTCTTTTTTACAATGCAGTTGCCATTCCAGCGACCATGATCGGCTTTCTGGCGCCTTGGATGGCAGGGATCGCGATGGCCTTTAGCTCTCTTTCCGTTGTGATGAACTCTTTGCGGTTGAGAGGAAGTAAATGATGATTTCACTGGTTATTTAGGCATTTCCAACCTTTCTCGAGGGTTGGAAATGCCTTTTCTATTTCAGCCGGAAATGGAATGAAAAGTAGTTACTTGGAGTAAGAACGCGTTGAAAGCAAAATTTTGGTAAAAACTATAAAGGTGCAGAATGAGCGGAAGGAGGAGCAACGTGGAACAACCAGCTAAAATAGTCATGACAGAGTTTTTCGTATGCCAATGGTGCGGTTATTCCGAGGAAATGGAGGACATGCTCGTAGGCAACAGTGCGATTGCGATCACATGCTCCTGCTGCGGAATGCATGAGTGGGAGAGTGTCGAACATAGATAAATGAAGATCCGACTCCTTTCCACAGGGAAGTCGGTTTTTTTGAAAAGAAGTAAAAACGAAACCATTCCCTTCTTGAAGCGTCCGTAAAAATATGGATAAACCAAAGGGGGATGAAAATGAAAAAATGGCTATACCTCCAAGCATCGAGCTCTATACCCGTGCCGCGTTTTTAGATAGAGAAAAAACGAGTCACCTATAGCCGGCGACTCGTTTTTACTTTTACATATTGTGTTGGCCTTCTGTGTAGATTTGGAAATTCACGCCAAACTTGTCCGTAACAATGCCGTAGGCGGGACTAAAAAAAGCTTCCTGCAACGGCATGACGACAGTGCCGCCTTCTTGCAGGGCTTCAAACAATTGTCTGGATTTTGCAGGATCGTTGGTCGAGATGCAGATGGTCACCTGATTCCCAATTTGAACGGGCTGACCAGGGAATGTATCCGAAAACATCAGGTCGGATTCTCCGATCTTGACCATGGCATGTCCGATGCGATTACGGGCAGCTTCAGGCAAAGGAAACTCAGGGTTTTCCGGCATCTCTCCGAACGTTTGTTGGAAGAGCACTTTGGCTTCCAATGCTTTCTCGTAGAACTCGATGGCTTCTTTTGCATTACCATCCATCATGAGGTAGGGAGTCAATCGCAGTGTCATGAACATTCAGCTCCTTGGATATATAGAATGGGTCATACCGTTCTGTGCGAGAATGGGTCTATCTCCCAGTGTTGCCCGCAATTTGATTATAAAGTCGGGAACGTATGTTTGTAAAAGTGAAAATCATTATTTCGCCCAACATCGCAATCGAGAAGAAATCTCCGGCTCCTTTTCACGCTAGAATGGGGGGGCTGTAATTTTAACGTGTACGGGACATGGGTAAGCGGTTCGATCCATACGACACGGAAAGGAGAATGATTGTGGACACACAGAACTTGAAGCGTGCAGGGGGTACGTTCGGGAGCAAGGGCAACTTCATGGTGGTCATGGTAATGATTTTGGGCGTATTTGTGGCGATCCTGAATGAAACGCTGCTGAATGTGGCTCTATCCAAAATCATGGCTGACCTCGGCATCTTGCCAAGCACGGCGCAATGGCTAACAACAGGGTATTTACTCATTATCGGCGTGCTCATTCCCGTCACTGCTTATTTACTCCAACGATTCACGACCAGAGGGTTGTTTTTATCTGCGATGGGACTCTTCACACTAGGAACACTCATCGCCGCCCTCTCGCCGGGGTTTTCTACACTCGTCATCGGAAGAATTCTTCAGGCGGCAGGTACGGGACTACTGTTCCCTTTGCTGACCAATGTGGTATTCGCTATCGTTCCAATCGAAAAAAGGGGATCAGCGATGGGGACGATCGGGATTGTGATCACTTTTGCTCCCGCAATTGGTCCGACCTTGTCGGGAATCATCGTAGAGCATTTTAGCTGGCGATACCTTTTCTATGGGGTACTGCCGATTGCCGTGTTCGTCATGATCTTTGCCTTTGCCAGACTGAAAAACGTCACAGAGACAACGAAGCCTCATGTCGATCTGTTATCGCTCCTGCTTTCTACTCTGGGATTTGGCGGGATTGTGTACGGATTTAGCAGTGCAAGTGAAGGGCATGGAGGATGGTCCGGCTATGGAGTCCTGCTTCCGATCGTCATAGGCGTCATATCACTCGCGCTCTTTACCAGAAGACAGTTGCGGATAGCGGAGCCATTGCTTGATCTGCGAACGTTTCAGTATCGCATTTTTCGAATATCGACTCTGATCATGATCATCGTGATGATGGCAATGTTCTCAGCGATGATGCTGTTGCCTATTTTCCTACAGAATGCTCTGGGCTACACTCCGTTTGAGGCAGGACTGGTTATGCTGCCTGGCGGAGTGATCATGGGGATCATGTCGCCGATCACGGGCCGACTGTTCGATAAGTTTGGGGCGAAGTGGCTGGCGATCATCGGATTGCTGCTGATTGCGCATACCTTGTGTCAATTTGCTTTCATTGGCGTAACGATCTCGTACCTGATGATCATGCTGCTGAATACCTCGCTCATGCTGGGCATTTCCATGCTGATGATGCCGGTGATGACGAATGCGCTGAATGAACTCCCGCCCCCTTTGTATCCCCATGGCACGGCTATCATCGGTACGCTGCAGCAGGTAGCAGGTGCTGTAGGGACAGCCTTGCTGGTAACGGTCATGATGAATGGCACCAAACAGTATTTGCAGAATCCGATTCCGGGACAGGACGAATCTACATTGAAAATGCTCTCCATGATCGCAGGGATGAAGAGCGCGTTCCTGTTGGCTTTTGCCTTGGTGGTCATCGCGCTGATCGCATCCTTTTTTCTGAAACGGTCGGCTGCGCCAGAAAAGCAACCTACAGCAAAGCAAGTATCACCCAGCTGAGATAGAAAACATCCCTCCACTAAAGGGGGGATGTCTTTATGATTGTGGTTTGGGTGCCTGTGACAGCAAGGTATCAATCTTGTTCAGAGGCGCAGGGGTAATTTTTTTCAAACGATCTTGTTGACAAAGTGGAAATTTCATCATACAATTATCTCGAATTAAAGATAATTTTGTTGGAGGATCTGGTTCTGTGAAAAGAGAAGATGGTAACAGCAACGACGAACTCTCATTGAAATTGTTCGTGATCCTGTCGCGGGCCTATCGATCCATCAGCGATTTTGTGACGGATGATATGAAACGATACGGATTAAATCCATCGGAGTTTATGGTACTTGAACTTTTGTATCATAAAGGGGAGCAGTCCATCCAGCATATTGGCAAAAAAGTACTGTTGGCAAGTGGCAGTATGACCTATGTGATCGATAAGCTGGAGTCCAAGAAATTATTGGAACGCAAGCTTTGCCAGGAGGATCGGCGTGTCATTTACGCCTCGATAACGGCTACAGGACGAAAGCTGATGGATGAAATTTTTCCACAGCATCGCGCAGTTATCGAGACTCTGTTTGAAGGATTAACGACTGACGAAAAGAATACAATGATCGACCTATTAAAACAGACAGGTTTGAGAGTAGCAGAACTAAAAAAGTAAATTTTTTTGAGGATATATCTCGAATTTAAGATATATGACATCAGGATAAAACGAGTGATGAAGGTAGTAATTTGGGAATGATAAGGAAGTCGTGGTAGCAGCGCGTACGCTATCCGGACTTTTCGGGAGGTGGTACGGGACTTGGCAATCGGAAGAGGTAGGACAAAACGAAAAATAAGGAGCGAGATAAAATGGCAAACGTAAATTTGGCAGTGATCTATTACAGCTCGACTGGAACGAACTATCAGCTGGCTCAGTGGGCAGAAGAAGGAGCGAAAGCCGCAGGAGCAGAGGTCAAAGTATTGAAAGTACCGGAATTGGCACCAGAGGCAGCAATCGCAGGAAATCCTGCTTGGAAAGCCCATGTAGAAGCAACCAAGGATGTACCGGAAGTAACGCTGGCTGATTTGGAATGGGCAGACGCAATCATCTTTAGTATCCCAACTCGCTTTGGTAACGTACCAGGTCAAGTAAAACAGTTCCTCGATACTACAGGCGGACTCTGGTTCCATGGAAAGCTGGCCAACAAAGTCGTGAGCGCGATGACTTCCGCTCAGAACGCGCACGGTGGCCAAGAACAAACCATTCTCCAACTGTACACCACGATGTACCACTGGGGAGCAATCGTTGCCGCACCGGGCTACACCGATCCAGTCATTTTCGGAGCAGGTGGCAATCCGTACGGTACGAGTGTGACAGTCGACCAGAACGGAAAAATGGTGGAAGATGTGAGCGGCGCAGTCAAGCATCAGGCGAATCGTACCGTTACGGTCGCTGAATGGGTGAAAAAAGGCCAACAGTAAGGAAACGTCGGATGGAAGCTTCGAAATGTGGGGAAAAACGATCTCCACATTTCGAATAAAGTCTTAAATTAAAGATGCTTGAAATCGAGAGGAGAACGTCGCATGAGTGAATTTTCGAACCTGGTGAAACAACGCCGATCCGCCACTAAATTTATACCTGATACAGAACTCTCGTCGAGTGAGCTCGATGAAATCCTCTCGCTCGTGAAATTTGCTCCGTCTGCTTTTAACTTACAGCATGCTCACTATGTCATCGTAAACGACGCAGACATCAAAGATAGAGTATACGAAGCCGCACAGAAGCAATATAAAGTGAAAACCGCTTCGGCAGTTATTCTCGTACTGGGCGACAAAGAGGCGCATCTGCAAGCAGGGAAAATCAACGAAGGACTTCTTCACCTAGGAGTGATCGATAAACGAGAATACGACAGGACCGTTTCCTCCATACACACGTTTTACGATAAAGGGGGAGAGTCGCTAAAGCGGGATGAAGCGATTCGCACGGCGAGCCTGTCCGCAATGCTGTTCATGCTGGCAGCGAAAGAGAAAGGGTGGGATACCTGCCCGATGATCGGCTTTGACCCCAAAGAGATTCGTCAGATTTTGGGCATCCCCGATCAATATGTACCGGCAATGATGATCACGATCGGAAAAGAAGATCTTTCCGGACAACGCGTGAGAGGCTATCGAAAGCCTGTCGGAGAGTTTGTCAGCTATAACCAATTTACAATGAAGTGAACCATAGGGGAGGAAAAAGAAATGAATCAGCAAACTGCAGGAATTCACCACATCACCGCCTTTGTAAAAAATGCACAGGAGAACGTCGATTTTTATGCCGGCTTACTCGGCCTGAGACTCGTGAAGAAGACCATCAACTTTGACGCACCAGAAGTGTACCATCTGTATTTCGGAAACGAAGTGGGAAGTCCGGGAACAGCCATCACGTTCTTTCCGTGGGCTACTTCCCGCAAAGGGCGCATCGGCGGCGGACAGGTGGGTTATACGACCTTTATGGTTCCGGTTGGCACTCTGGGATTCTGGGAAGAACGACTGAATAAATTCAACGTTTCCTATTCCCGTGTAGAACGTTTTGGGGAGACGTATCTGCAATTTGCGGATCAGGACGGATTGCAACTGGAGCTAGTAGAGCGCGAAGGTGGGCAGATGAGCAAGTGGTCTTTTGGAGGAGTGCCAGCCGATAAAGCGATCAAAGGATTTGGTGGTGCGATTCTCTTTAGTGTCAACCCTGCGAAGACAATGGAAGTGCTGCAAAATCTGATGGGTCTTGAAAAGGTTGGCGAAGAGGGAGATCTCGTTCGTTTCCGGGCGGTAGGTGACATCGGCAATATCATTGACGTCAATGCGAAACCAATGTTGCGTGGAGCCGGGGGAGCAGGGACTGTCCACCATATTGCCTGGAGAGCGAAAGACGACAGCGATCATCGCGTGTGGCAACAGCGTGTTCAGGCATATGGTTTGCAGCCGACCGATATCGTGGACCGGCAGTATTTTAACGCGGTCTACTTCCGGGAATATGGGGAAATTCTCTTTGAGATCGCGACAGATCCTCCGGGTTTTGAAAAGGATGAGACGTTTGATCAATTGGGTGAAAAACTGATGCTTCCGGAATGGTATGAACCACATCGGACACAGATTGAGGATGGCTTGATGCCGATCACCGTACGTGTACTGGAGGGAGACAAGTAAATGAAACATGTCTTTCGAAAAGGGACCGATCCGAATGCACCTACCTTACTTCTTTTACACGGTACAGGAGGAGACGAGAACGATCTTTTGCCGTTAGCCCCACGGATTTATCCGGGCTCGGCTGTGCTCAGCGTGCGAGGCAACGTATTGGAAAACGGAATGCCGCGCTTTTTCAGAAGGCTTGCGGAAGGCGTTTTTGACGAAGAGGATCTCATTTTCCGTACCAAGGAGCTCAATGACTTTCTGGATCAGGCTGCCGTTGAATATCAATTTGATCGTGACAATCTGGTCGCGGTCGGCTATTCCAACGGAGCCAATATTGCGGGAAGCCTGCTGTTCCATTACCAGGATTCCTTGAGAGGAGCCATCCTCTATCATCCGATGGTACCGCGTCGCGGGATTCCTCTGCCCGATTTGTCAGGAGTACCGATTTTTGTGAGTGCAGGGACGAATGACCCGATCTGTTCCCCGCAGGAAACAGAGGAATTACATCGTCTGTTTAAAGAGGCGGGTGCTTTAATTTCGATCCATTGGGCATCCTATGGTCATCAGCTCACCGGCATGGAAGTGGATGCTTCAGCCGAGTGGTTTCGGGAGATATTCAATCAAGATGGAGAAAAGAATAAATAAGGTGGAGTGAATCATGGGATTTTTTTCTAGACTCTTTGGAACGGAGCCAAAGAAACAAGAGGAGCCCGTAAAGCCAAAAGTGAAGCTCGCTGTCATCTATTACAGCTCGACGGGGACCAATCATCAGATGGCGGAGTGGGCCGTCACTGGAGGAAAGGAAGCCGGCGCCGAAGTCAAACTCTTGAAGATTCCAGAGTGGGCACCTCAAACGGCGATCGATTCTAATCCTGCCTGGCGCGCTCATGTGGATGCGACCAAAGATATTCCGGAAGTAACATTGAGCGACCTGGAGTGGGCAGACGCCATCATTTTTAGCGTCCCGACGCGGTTTGGCAACGTCCCGGGTCAAGTGAAGCAGTTTTTGGATACGACAGGTGGATTGTGGTTTCATGGCAAGCTGGCCAACAAAGTCGTGAGCGCGATGACTTCTGCCCAAAATGCTCATGGCGGACAAGAACAAACCATCATGCAGCTGTACACGACTATGCATCACTGGGGTGCTATCGTGGTGCCTCCGGGTTACACGGACCCAGTCATTTTTGGAGCAGGGGGAAATCCGTACGGAACGAGCGTAACCGTCAATCAAGAAGGAAAAATGGTTGAAGACGTAAGTGGAGCGGTACAACATCAAGCCAAGCGAACCGTAACAGTAGCCCAATGGGTGAAAAACAGCAAGCAATGAACAAACGCAAATCAAAGAAGACAGCAGGGGCGATTGTACTGCTGTTTTTTTGCGTGCAAAGGGGGAATGACGCGTTCATTATTGATTTATCAACATTTTCGACCTGTCTGGTGAGAGTAATCCCGGCAGGTTTTTTTATTGGAAAAAGGATCATTTTGTCTCTCTATTCTTGGCTTATGAGGTTTTAAGAATGATTTAATAATTATTTTTATATTTAAAATAATCAAAAATCAAAAGTACAATGACGATGTAAAGAAAAACGAATATAGGGGGATCAGGTTTTAACTCAGTAGCCTGTAAAAAGCAGAATACTAAGTGGTGTCAGGGGCAGCCGGCTGGAAGCGAAATCGTGGATAATCGGGACAATATCCGTATGAAAGAAGGTGTTCATGTATGGCATTGACTGCAGCACATTGGATGTTTGCATTTGTAACCTTGGTTATTATTGGAGCAATCATTTTCCGTCGAGGAGTTGTCATTCCAACATTAATAGGTACGTTTCTCGTAGCCTGTCTTTATAAGGGAAGCGTGGTTGGAGGGTTTACAGCCATTTTTAATGCTAACCTTGTAGCGGCAAAAGAATTATTCAATATTTTCCTTATCATGACCTTTATGGTTGCATTGCTAAATTCATTGAAGGATCTGGGCGCTGACAAACAAATGATTGCCCCGATTCAAAAGTATATGGTAAACGGTCACGTTGCCTTTTTCATTTTAGTCGGTATTACGTATATGATTTCGCTTTTCTTCTGGCCGACACCAGCTGTTCCTTTGATCTGTGCATTGCTTGTGCCTGCAGCGGTTCGTGCTGGATTACCAGTGATGGGTGCAGCGATGGCTGTCGCACTGGCCGGTCAGGGTATGGCCTTGGCTTCTGACTATGTCATGCAGGTTGTACCAATGGTGACTGCTACAGCTGCAGGTATTGAAACGGGTCTAGTAGCTGACAAATCTTTGGTATTGTCGTTTATAACTGGATTGACAGCTATTGCCATTTCCTATGTAACCATTAGGAAGCAGATCCGCAAACCTAATAGCTCCGAAGTGGAAAATGAATTAGCTGTTCTGCAAGGAATAAGTGCTCACGGGCAGGCTACCAATGAATTAGCTGCCACAGCTGAGGATGCAAAACCAAAAAACGATGTGACAAAGTGGGGGAAGGTGTTCGCTGTTATCGTCCCTCTGACCATGCTTGGGGTTGTAGGCTTCATGGTTAGTACAAAGTTTAGCGAAGGTCGCGAGGGGGGGCTAGTAGGCGGAGACGGAGCGGCGTTAATCTGCGGGGTGGCTGTTATGCTTCTTATCATGGCAACTTTCGCTTCCGGACGCTTGAAAGCGTTTGATAAAATCAGTGACCATCTTACAGAAGGCTTTGTCGTTGCGTTTCGTGTAATGGGGGCAGTCATTCCGATTGCTGGATTTTTCTTTATGGGAAGCAGTGATTTCACCGGAAGTATCTTATCGTTAGGGGAAGAGGCAACGAAACCGGCATTTTTGTTTGATCTTGTGCAAAGTGCCCAAGGTTTCGTTCCGCAAAGCTCAATTTTAACCGCATTTGGAATTTTGTTTGTGGGCATGCTTACCGGATTGGATGGTTCAGGATTCGCTGGTTTGACTTTAGCAGGCTCTCTTTCTGGAGCAATGGCAGAAGGAGTGGGAGTCGACGCATCTACCTTGGCGGCTATCGGTCAGGTTGGTACGATTTTTACTGGGGGCGGAACGCTTGTGGCTTGGTCTTCTTTGGTTGCCGTGTCCGGATTTTGCGGCGTATCTGCATTTGAGTTAGCCCGGAAAAACTTTTTGCCCGTCATAGTTGGCTTGGTTCTTTCCACGATAGTTGCACTTGTTATTTGGTAGTTTCATACATTCAGTATGGGTATGCGGATATGCCGATCTTCAATGCTAGGGTGAAGCAGATGAGCTGACAGGGGAGGAGCATTTTTCATATTCCATTGAAACTATGATCCCGTGAATAAGAGTTCGAATCATAGATTTGCAAGAAACCCCATTCGTAGGGGTTTTTTTGCAAAAAAAAACGGGCATTAGCG
>JARDZO010000173.1 GCA_029240815.1 Brevibacillus sp. | reverse complement strand
GATAGGTTCGGTGTGGAAGCGTGGCAACACGTGGAGCTGACGAATACTAATCGGTCGAGGACTTATCCACACTCTTAACATACATGCAGATCCAGTTTTGAAGGTATGAACGCATAGAAATGAAGAACCGTGCAGAATTTGCACGGTTTTTTTATTTTCTTTTTTTGTCCCTAAGACTCCGTATAAACTATCTCTAGCATGTACGAGAGGAGGGAGGATCATGTCTGTACATCCGTTGCGGCTTTTGGCATTGCTGTTACTTGCTTCATGTGTAGGAATCGGTTCGTATTTTCTGGTTAAACCGTACACAGTGACGTATATACAATTACGGCCAGACGTGGACAAAGAAAGTGGACAACTACTAGAAGCCAAAGACATTGAACCATTGGTTGTAAATCTGGGCGGCGCATTAAAAAGGCCATCAACGCCTATTCCAGGTTTACTGCTTTGGGATGAAGCGCCTACTCTCCTGGGAAAAACATTGAACCGCAAAGTGAAAGGAGGACGTCCGTTACTCGAAAGTGACTTGGATCAAGCTGACCGGACCAAAGGTGACGCCAAACTGAATGCAACCATGACCGGAATGAGTATACCTGTCGACAACGTGGCAGGAGTAACACCTCATCTTTCAACTGGAGAGCGAGTTCATATCTATGCATCCTTTGAAGATGACGCCGGAGCACATTCTGGTTTGCTGTTGCAAAACATGCCTATTATTGGTGTCCAAAGGGAGATGGAAGGAGAACAGCCAAATTTGGTGGCAGTGACTCTTTCCCTTACGAGAAACGAAGCCGTTCTGCTAACCCATGCGCTCCACTATGGCAAAATTCGATTAGGTTTGGCAGCAACGATAGATGGACAGAACGCAGGAGTAGGTGACCCTGTCTTCGCGACAGACCTTATGAAAACCAAGAAACGTTGGGGTAATCAAGAGGAGGAACGAGAGTGAAAAAGAGCTTGCTCATCGTAGATGATGATATCGAATCTGTTCATGTTTTGCGTAATCAGCTTGCCATAAGTCAGTGGCTGGACATATGCGGACATGCAACGCGGGTCGAGGAGGCCTGGCAGATGCTCCAGGCATCGCACCCGGATATGGTGCTGTTAGGGGGGATCAAAGAAACGGAGAGAGGAGTGCTATGCCAACAGTTCCGATTGGCGTTTCCCCATCTATCCTTATCGCTGCATGCTCTCCACAAGAGCTCCTATGGGAACCATTTTTTCGTAACCTGGGTATCTGGGTGGTAGCAAAACCAATTCAACCAGGCCAAATCGAGGCGCTGGCGATGATGTCACCGAGTTTAGGTGCAACTGCGTTAACCAATACTTCACAACCTGATAACATGTCTTCTTCAATCCCTTCACAAAATCGTTTCACAACGCCCCAAACAGTTGTAGAGGCCCCTTTACAGCCCGATTTTTCAGCAGCCCAAACGATACAAACACCTCAGAAAACGAAACATTTGATTACTGTATATGGACCCAAAGGCGGTGTAGGCAAAACATTTATTTCGAGGGAGCTTGCCATTTTCTTTTCCATGCAGGAAAAAGAGGGTCACCCTCTCCGTGTATTGGCTGTTGATTTCAATTTGGACCTAGGTACCTTTGCGACGACGCTAAACTTGCCTCGTACACCCAACATTTTTACTTGGGTGCAGGAAATCGATAACCAGCTACAGGCGATGGTACGGCGTCAAGGAAGGGACCCACTCTTATTCCGGACTGAAGACTGGCAAGAGTATGTATCGGCTTTAACTTTATCTCCCCACGACATTTCAAAGTACATTGTGAGTCATACTGAAACGGGACTGGATGTGCTTACCTCTCCACGTGATATCCGGCACAGCTTTGAGATTAAGGATTACCATCTTTACCTGATTCTCGAAACGTTAAAACATAGCCAATACGACGTCATCCTGATCGATACGGCACCGGATACTACCGACGCCACCATACAGGCGTTATTTTTTGCCGAACAAGTCGTTATGGTTGGTAATCCGGTTGTAGACTCCATTGAAAATATTCAGCGTTTATTAAAGCTGTTACGAGAAGCAGAGTATCCGGAAGCGCGAATCCAAGTGTGCATGAATCGCCTGCAACGAAAGGAAATGTTCACATTAGACGAGATCAGGGCTTATTTCCAACTCCACCCCAGCAAAAAGATTTTCTCCATTCCAGACGATGCAGAAGTAAAGAAATCGATTAATAGCGGTATACCCGTCATGCTTAATCCCGGTCGCTCATCTGCCAAGGACGCTATTGAGACGCTAGGGAAAGCGCTATTGCCCATTGACTCAGAAAAAATGATGCCCGGAGCTCAGCCGAAAGCCAAAGAACGACCATCTTTATTTCGATGGTTATGGGGATAAGGAGGAACGATCATGTTCGACAAAAAGCAGTTGCTCGGTATTCAAAACCCAAGCCGTGCTATACAGGATTTACGGGCGATAGGGAGAGAAGCGACACGGGTTCCACAAATGTTGCATGAAAAAATACAAAGTAGTACCCCTCAGACCTTAGGGGAAAACCGGGTTCAGCCTGAGATGGAAGGATCCATTCGTACTCGGATCGTGGAGAAGTATGGAAAGCGCTTGTGGGAGGAGAAGCATTCCCCAGCTTTTTTAGCAGAGCTGGAAGTCGATATCAAAATGCTGCTGGAAGCGCAAACGCCCCTATCTTCTCTTCATATGGAAGCAGAAGTGAGGCGAATCCTGCATTCCTTGACAGGTTGGGGACCACTGGATCACTTGCTGGAGGACTCGGATATAACCGAAATCCTCTTTCATCGGTATAACTATCTGGTAGTTGAAAGAAAAAGCACAGGCCGTCTGGAGACACCTGATATCCCGGTGTTCAGGGATGAGGAGGAAATGCTGCGATTGCTGGAGCAGATTGCAGCGACAATGGGTAGAGAATTCAATGAGACAAAAGCGGAATTACATACGCAGCTACCCGATGGTTCTCGAGTGGCAGCAACACATCGATCGATCTCACCGGATGGACACATGCTCACGATTCGAAAACATCGGGATCTGCTGAGCGAAGCTGACTATTTACGGTATGGATCCATTTGCGAGCCAATGCTCCTGTTTCTGAACAGGGCCGTAGGATTATCGCGTGCCTCTGGAATCGTCAGTGGCGGGACGGGATCAGGCAAGACCCACTTGCTCAATTTAATCTCTCAGTACGTTTCCGCTTCTTTGAGCATTATTACCATCGAAGACGTTCTGGAGATGAAACTGCAGCATCCCTTTGTGCGCCGTTTTTTAGCCAAACCAGCCAATTACGAAGGAAAAGGGGGCTTTTCCATAAAGGATTGCGTCCGTTTATCTTTGCGTAAGAGGCCCGATGTCATCATGGTCGGAGAGACACGAGGCGGAGAAATCGTGGACATGCTTTGGGCTATGAATACAGACCATCCTGGTAGCTGGAGTACCGCACACGCCAATTCCCCTCGTGCTTTGGTAGATTCGACGTTACCCATTTTGTTTGGTAAGGCAGATGAAGTGTACAGTGCTGAGGAGCGAAATTTGATGATCGGGTCAGCACTAGATTTGATTGTGCAAGTAAAGCGCTTTGAAGAAGATGGAAGCCGAAAAGTGGTGGCGATTACTGAGGTAGTCGGCACAGGCCAGTCTCATGAAGAGTGGATTAAACGGGCGTGCAATATTAAGCAGGTGGTGCCAGAACGGGTCTATTTGCAAGATATTTATGTGTATGAACCTACAGGTGTCCGAGATGGCAGAGTAACCGGTCATTTCAGATGGACAGGCTATCGTCCCGAGAGACTGATCAAACGATGGGTGGAAAAAGGATTGTCACGAGAGGAAATTGATCGGGTCTTTTTTACAGATCCTATTTCAATCTAGGAGGAGTAGCATGGGTGATTTGAGCTTGTCCCTCGCAGCAGGAATTGCCATCGGACTACTCTTGCTACTCGCTCCCCAGAACTGGTACATACGAGAACCAGCAGGAAAACATGCCATCATTGATCAACTCCAACGAGATAGAAAGACCTTTTGGCAGGGTCTAGAAGATAGACTCCTTCTGTCGCGCTCGGGTTGGGGTGTCAATCAATATGTCACCTGCTCCTTTTTGCTTGGTCTGTTGTCTTTTGGACTTAGCGTGCAAATTTTACAGTCTTGGCTGCTTGCATTACCTACATTGCTGGCAGGAGTATTATTTACCGAGCGGATCGTTACGATTTGGGGCGCCAGAAGAAAAGATCAATTTGAAACAGGAAATGTAAAAGCCATACGCCTCATGGCCAGTTCGTTACGCACATCACCATCCTATTTGCATGCATTTGAGCAAGTTGCAACAAGCTCGTTTCTGGATGCTACTGTGACAGAAGAATATCGCCGTATCGTCGAGCTGTTACGAGCACAAGTCCCTTTGGAACGTGTCATGGCTTCTTTCTACGAACGGACTGGTTCAGCAGATGTGAAGTATTTAGCAACCATTGTCCAAATCCAGCGGGAAATGGGGGGAGATATGGCAAAGACGCTCGATTTGGCTGCTTCATCTATATTGCGGCGAAGACAATCTCTACGCAGACAAAAGGCTGCGATGGCCCAAATCATCTCACAAGTCAATTTACTCAGTGTCATGCCTTTTGTATTCGTAACAGCATTGTATGTGAACAATTCGCATCACTTTGATTCGCTGACAGCTACGCTAGGAGGACGGTTACTGATTCTAGCGTCTTTATCATGCATCTTACTCGGTGGAGAAGCCATCCGCTACGTTGCACAAAAAAGTGTTCACAGAGGAGGCTAGAGTATGGGAATCGTTTGTATGTTGCTAGGTCTGGCATTTTTCCTGTTCGGTCTTCCAGCATGTCTGGGCCGAGAAGGTGGGTTGATTCTGACACTCTTTGGCAGGATCGATCAAGAGCAGCAAGCCAAGCTGAATCACTCCTTTCAGCAAACGCAAACCAGATGGACGATTGTGAGGTATTTGGAAAAACATGATGACGTCTTGGAGCGATTGTGCGGTTGGATGGGAATCGAACGGAAGAAGACGGAAGATACACTCAGGAGACTACATTCCAAAGTAAGCTTGCCAGAATTGGTGGTGGTACGTGCCATTTGTATGGTGCTGATCGCTGCTGCTCTGATGTACCTCATCGCTAGTATCTATATGGGACAGTCCCTTCGTATGGCAAACAGCTTACCTTTGGTGGCAGCTCTAATCCTGTACATGCTTCCTACTTGGTTGCTGGATTGGGCGGATCAACGAATCAAAGGGGAGATTCGAGAGCAGGTTCCGATTTTTTTCAGTATTGTACAAGCTCTGGTGGAAGCAGGATTGCCTATACAGTCAGCTGTAAAAGAAACGGCTCGGCGTTTTGACACGAGGCTGGGTCGAGAGCTGGTGCGTTTGGAGATCGAAGAAAAACGTTTGGGTACTTGGAGACAGGCTCTGAAGGAGCTGGCTTTTCGCTGGGAAGTAGATGCGTTGACCACGATCGCTTTGGAAATGAACGAAGCGATTAGTAAAGGAGTGAGTATCTCCACGATGCTAGCAGTCCAGGTGGAAGATCAAGCCAGGCAGCTGGAGGATGAGGCATCTACTCGAATGAACCGTCTTACTATCAGATTATTGCCGTTTGTGATCATTCTTATGGGAGTTCCTTTGCTGTTTCTGGTTATGGGTCCGGCGTTAATCGGGATCGGGGATCGCCTGTAAATATTTTTGCGGGGTGTTCTGTCTTTTGACAGAGTGTTAATAGAAGCGAGAAATCAAATAAGGAGTGAGTGTACATGACCTTTATTACTAACTATGCCAGGCGGTTTTGGAATGAGGAGGATGGTGTCACGATCGTGGAAATGGTGATTATCGTAGCAGTCATCCTCATTTTGATTATTCCCACGTTGGCGTCACTGGGGGAAGCAGAAGATGCAAAACTGAAAGAACTAGAAGAAAAAATAAGTAAATGAATGACGTTGTCTTGTTAGGGCTGTTGACGGTTGCCGCTTACTTTGATTGGCGTCGCCGCAAAGTTCCAAATGCGCTGACTATGCCATTGATGGCTGTTGGTCTGTGGTATCAATGGCAGGCAGGAACAGGGTGGACTGCTTGGGGAGGATTAGCTGGGGCGTTTATACTCACGCTTGGGCCAGTGGCATGTAAAGGGATGGGGATGGGTGATCAAAAGCTGCTGATGGCGGTTGGAGCATGGAGCTGCTGGGCAGATGTATACCCCTTATTTTTGCACGCTATTTTGTTGTGTCTGCTTACGATCATGATATTTCCTCGTACATGGTCGCGATTACGAGAGAATCTGCAAAAAATAGTTATCGGCTGGAGTGCACATCGACAATTGTGGCTTCCCGGCCCTAATCAAGCTGCCTTTTCCTTGCCATTTGCTGTTTTTCTATTGGGCGCATTTTGTATTCAGCATCTCTCCTCTGTCATAGGGCTTCACGTATGAAGCAGAAGTGGGGTCGAATCATTACTGCTTTTATCCGTGATGAAAAAGGCAGCCAAATGCTCGAGTTTATTTTAGTATTTCCACTGGTCTGGTTGTTGCTCGTGTTTTCCTTTGATCAATTCAGTATTTTATATAACAAGCAAAAGGCGTTGGCAGCTGCCTATGAGGCAGGGCGGATTGCAGCTGTGCAGCCTAACTACGGACTGGCTGTGTATCATGCAAAAGAGCGAGGTGAAGCAGAACTGCGTGAGGGAGTCGGAGTTGCTGATCAAGCGATCCAGATTCAGATCAAAGGGGGAGGTTGGAAAAAGGGAAATCATATTCTGTCGGAGGCTACCATGTCGTTTTATTTGCTGGCATCCGGGGAGAAGGTAGAACTCACAGAAAGCTACTATATGATGATCGAAAACGCGGAGGATAAAAAGTAATGCGTATCTCCACCCATTACAGAACGAGGCTTGCTGATGAACGCGGTGCCGTTATGATCACCATGATTTTTTTCCTCTTTTGCTTGTGCGGGCTGATTTCCTTACTGTTGTTTCAGGAACAGGCTCACTTTCTGCAGATGAATACCCAGCATACGGCCGATCTCATTTCAAAAGGCGCTCGAGCTGCCGGGAAATGGGAGTATGTCGATACAGAAGGAGAAAGGCAGACTCGACTATATGCAACCACTGAAGAAGCCGTCCAATCCGAAGCCGAAATTATCCGTGGAGCAAGAGAAGAAGCACAAATCCTCTGGAATTTTAACCGTTCTTCGTTAGAAAGGGGAACAGATGCAGCGCACGTCACTCATCAAAAAGGCGAGAAGCCGTATCTGTACAGGCAGGGCATCTATCATGTCCGGATCGGGGTGGACAGTAGTCTTTCTTTGTTTTGGGGAGACGAGGATGTAGAGCTGGAACGAGTTTCTCAATCGGGAACGTATGACTAAAGGCATAGCCAGGGTAGGCGGCCTGTTATTTTTGTCCTAAACCACCATGGTAATTTAGAAGTATATTCCATAAATGGTTTTAGGAGTGAGGGAACTATGCCGTCAAAAGTATTAGACCGGTACAAGCGCATTCTCAACGGAGAGCAAAAGCGTTTTTCCCCATACGAATTTGAAGATGCGCAGTATCGCAAACAAAAGGTTCAACTGGTTGTTCGGTATGCGATTGAAAATGTGAAGAAGTGGACGCCTGAGCAAGCGCGAAGTCAATTGAGCATTCAGGATGTAAAAGAACTGAAGCTGCACTTGGTTCGGGAGTACATCGAACCTCCGATAGAGGCAAAGTCAGAAGATGTCTATTATATGGTTGAATTCGCTTATCCGTATCTCCCCAGACAATCGGAAGAACAGAGAGTTTTGTGGGTGTATCAGGAGGTCCTGTCAGGTATTCGACGTCACTTTCCACCTCTGTATTTCCAAAGTATCAAAGGAGAGGAACGGGCCAAGATTTGCGTCGATTATATGTGTAGTCAATTGATGAAGTTGCCTGATGTTAACCAGTTGCCCAAAATATTTGGGAAAACGGAGAGGGCTTACAGCTTGTTAAAGAAATACAAGCTGAAAATTCTTGTAGACACACTGTATTTCTCGCCCTTTGACATGGTCACAGAAATGTATCCCCATTTGAACGATCCCGTTCTTTGGGAAGATGTATAAATATATTTGCGTAAGCCCACTGTCTTTTTTTACTGTAGTAGTAGTTTCATTGGCTTATAAGCACATGAAACGGCCGTACTCTACAGGTGAGAGAAGGAGGCGTTGCGAATGGCAACAGTAGAGGCTCACCAGCAATGCTCTGCTACAGTAGAGCAGCTTCTTGGGCGGAGGGTCCGCTATCAGAAGCACAAGCCAGGCAGGCATCTTTCCGTGGAAAGGTTGCCAAGGGAGAGCTTCCAGATCGAAACCGTACATCGATTTGGAAGCAGAGTAGTACTCAATGACGGGGTCATAGTGATGGAGGATGCTCCGACCGTCATGGAGCGCGGGGGAAGAATCGCTCTTCTACTCGCAACGGGAGAAGAGCTCTATCTCATGACTGAGTAAGCTCCCGCAGTCGCCTTGCACGGTTGCGTGTGGGGCGACCCTTTAACAATATCCGAGTAGAATATGGCCAAAAAAGATTTGACGAGTGACGAAAGATGTAGCAGAATGTCTATTAAAATATAAAAATGTAAAAATTTGGGGGTATTTTGTCGTGTTGGCAAAGAGTGCAATCGAATTAGTCAACCGCTGCTATGAGGAGACACACAGTTTAGTGTCGCTCGAGGAACTAAAGGAATCGTTTATCGTCTTCGTCTTTGGAGACTATCAGGATCAGTTCCTGACGCTGTATGACATGGAGGATTTTTACGAGCATCTAGATCAACTCCAATTGACGAACTGCCGGAAGGATTTTGATAAGGCAGTAGAGGACTGGTATATCATTCAGTATGGAAGCGTAGCAAATGATGCGAATTACCACGACATTCTGTTCACTCTCGTCAAGGAAGCCGTCGTGCAGTATCAGTCCCAGAACCGGACTGCGCTCATTCGCGATGTCACCAAATTGCTGACGATACCGACTGCATTCATCGCTAGATGGCAAAACGGTTTGCTCCGCGAGAGTTCATTGCCTACTTACTTTAAATACCTCATGAAGCTCGGTATTCGTTCCCATGAAGACATAGCAACATTAGTCGACATGTGGCTGGTCGAATATCCGAATGCCTTCGATAAAAAGCAGCAGCAATTATTTGCGAATCCACCACGACGTGGGCGGCCAAATAATGTGGAGCTGGCGCTGCTTATTGAAATGGCTTATAAGTTCAAGCCTGAAATGACCTCACAAGAACGTGAGCGATTGAGGAAAATCTACTATTATCATCGAAAGTCTCTGACGATTCGTGAGATGATTGGGAAATTCAAAAACTATATAAGTAGTAAAACTAAATCAGATGATTCACAGGTAGGCTAATCATGTTTCATCAGATGAATCGTTTTGTTTCCCGGTTTCGCGACCTGGAACAACATGAGTTTTCTCATACTCGCGAAGAAGAACAACGATGGAAGATGCTCAAGGACAAGCTATCAGCTTCTCATCCCGTAGACGATCAGCCTCTCTCATTCAGTCGCAGCTGCATAGCTGTCACTAGTTTATACGCTCAAGCAGGAGCGAGTTTCATAGCGGCCAATGTCGCTTATGCATGGGCAGGAAAAGGAGTTCCTGTCACGCTAACAGAGATGCCTAACGCTATTTCATACCTGTACTTTGCACTAGATTACGAGCGCAGGGTACACAGACTAACGAATCCAGATACATCCACACCCTTGCTCCTCATGCAGAATAACCATCTACGCATCCAGATTGACCCCCCGTTGAAACACAATAAATCTTCCCACATCGACCCAGCCCATTGGTTACTACGTACATGCAAAGACAGTCCAGTAGTCGTTATTGATGTTTCTTCCCGGTGGAAAGAAAACGAATCGAAACAAATATTTGAGTTAGCAGATGAAATCTGGGTTGTATTCGATGCCGACCTCGCTCGTCTAACTCGATTGTTTTTGGTAGAGTCTGCACCTTCGTGGTGGACAACAGAACGAAGCAAAATCAAATTGATTGCAAACAAATGGAACCAGCATCTATCGCGTTCAAGTGTGATGAAAAAGATTGAAGGAACGCTATCTCTTTGGAATCTGGAGCATGGTCCTGTTGAGGTAGAGTGTACTCTCCCACTGATGAATAGTGAAAAGGTAGGAGATGCTCAGGCAAAGGGGAACCTTCTACTGGAACATTTTTCAGAAGAAGAGCGCGATTTTTTGCCGTTGATTCACACCTATAAAGGAAGGGTGCTATGAAAAAGCAAACCTTGTTTCTGATTTGCCTGATTTCCTTTCTATTGGCAGGCTCGTCTTTTTACGCTGCGACTCAATATATCGACGCAATGGCAGCCGAACGTTTATTTGCTCCAGTCGTTAAAGTAGCCCAGGGCAAAGAAATAGCTCCTTTTGAACCGATTACTCGGGAAGATGTTGTGCTCATTTCAGAGGAGGTTGACGAAATCCTGCCCGATTCTGCTCGTGATGTGGAGAGCGTAATTGGCAGAAGAAGTGTTCAGACCATCTATGAAGGAGAGCAACTACTTACGAACAAACTCACGGACACACAACTGCTTCCCGAGAAAGGACAAGCTAGATATGAGTTTCCCTTAATGTATATTCAGCCACTGACTGAATTACGGAAGGGAGATCATGTGAAGATCTGGGTAAAGTATAAGCCTATAACGGAATTGCAGGGTATTCCGGATCCCGTTCAATTTACAAAAACAAATGACACAGCAGATTTCCTGTTTGAAGGTCAGTTGGCCAGTGTGAGAGATAGCAATGGGATAGAAATCTATACGTTAAAGCCAAGCTTGCTTCCTTCACCTGACCATATGGATGCGGTGTTTAACGGCTCGCGGGAAAAACCTATGCAAAATGGGGAAAAACGATATCGGGATTATCGGGTGCAGCCTACTGCCTTGCCTGCATTTGTGGGATTCAATCTTACTGATCAGCAATACGTCATTCTCTCAGAGGCGATGTCCTATGGAATGCTGCAGGTTGGCCATATCATGGTTACAAAGGAGCAAGCTACATGAAAATTATCGTTTGCTATCCCATGAAATCGTTGGCAAAAACATATATGCCAGGTGCTAGCGAGGCTTTGGTAGCAGAGACATCTGAAGAGTTTTTCCGTTATGTCCAACTGTATCAACCCGAAGCAGCCGTACTGTTTTCAGAAATGTTCTATACTCCAGCCTGGGAGTGGCTGCCTGCTGTAAAGGACTCGTTACCAGAGGGGGCTCCTCTCATTATTGTCCCCCTCTATCGGGATGAAGCACTAATTGGGAAAGTAACGGAGGAAATGCAGCTGCAAGGTGTCTATGTCTTGTCTGCACAGCTATCCCAAGATGAAATTCGTGAACAAATTAGTCTCATACTCGGACTGATGAACGGTACTCAAGTGCGCGTGGAAAGTGATAGCCGCGGAATTGTCTACGCATTGATGAGCTATGGTTCGTCTGGGATTACTACGTTTTGCATTAACTATCCGATCGTATTAGCAAAACAAAATCCAGACATGCGGATCGTTGTGCTTGACATGAACGAGGCAAAGCCTGATTTGACACGTTTTTTCAAACTGCAAAAGCATCAACTTGCTCTTTTTCGCCCTGATTTTTTGGATGCTGGTACGGCAAAGAAACGAAATTGGATCAACGTCTGCAAGCAAAGTCTCCATATGCCAAACCTGTATTACGCTCATGGAGCTACCAAGTGGAAGAGTGCAGAAATTACAAATCTGATTACGGCATTTCGCCATCAATTTGACTTCGTGTACATAGATTGGGGATATTGTTTCCCAGAGTCTGAAACGTTGCAGCGCATGCTGTATTCGGCTGATCGCAACCTATTATTCGTTCGGGCAGATCCATTCAGTATCGAAAATGCTAGGGAATGGATCCGAACCTGGAGGAAGCGGGGAGTTGCATGTGAGGTGCTTCTCAGCCATTTAGATAAAGGGCAACCGTTCCGTATCGGTGAGGATATATCTTTGTACGGTGTCGTTCCTCGCATATCTGAAGGAAGACTGATGCAGTCTCATCG
>JARDZO010000435.1 GCA_029240815.1 Brevibacillus sp. | reverse complement strand
AAGTCCCAACAGTAGAACAATACCACCAAATCAAAGCATGGCGACTAGCGGATGAGGCTTTTTGCGATTGTGTAGCGGGTGGAGCTGCCAAGCTTCATGTATGGGCTTTTCGTTCCGCAGAGCTATAACGAAAAAGGAGCAATCAAACAAGAGATGGCAGGAAAAAAAGCGAAAGAATTACCCTATACATTACCGGAAGAATTTCACGTCTTCGGTTTCTCCTCTGATTTGCTGGCTTGGTATGATTCGCAAAAGCGTGACTTGCCTTGGCGAATTAACCGCGATCCATATCGAGTCTGGGTATCGGAGATCATGCTGCAGCAGACGCGTGTAGAAACCGTCAAACCTTATTATGCGAATTTCATGGAGAAATTTCCGACCGTAGGCGCATTGGCAGAAGCTCCCGAAGATGACGTGCTCAAAGCTTGGGAAGGTCTCGGCTATTATTCGCGTGCGCGCAACCTGCAAGCAGCGGCTCGTGAGGTACAGGCTCGCTATGGAGGCATCGTCCCGGATACGCCAGAGGACATCGCCACACTAAAAGGAGTAGGCCCTTACACAGCAGGGGCGATTCTCAGCATTGCCTACGAAAAGGCGGAGCCGGCAGTCGATGGTAACGTCATGCGCGTCTTTTCCCGATTGCTTTATTTGACAGATGATATCGCCAAGCCGGCCACCCGGATCAAGATTGAGCACCTCGTCCGGCAGGTCATTCCCCAAGGCCGAGCAGGTGACTTTAACCAAGCACTGATGGAATTAGGGGCGATGGTGTGCGTGCCTCGTTCACCGCAATGCCTGACCTGTCCGGTGTTTGACTACTGTATAGCACGTCAAGAGGGTGTGCAGGAAGACCTCCCGATCAAAGGAAAGGCGAAACCGCCGCGTCCCGTTCATTTGCAGGTAGCAGTAGTCATGCGTGACGGACAAGTACTGATCAACAAGCGTCCAGACACTGGGCTGTTGGCTGGCATGTGGGAGTTCCCGATGGTCGAGACAGACGTAGAGCGTGAATCCGCCAAACAGAATGCATTGAGCAATGGACTGCGTGAGCGATTGGCTGTCGAGATCGAAGTAATCGACCCACTCGGGGAAGTTCAGCATACGTTTTCCCATTTGCAATGGAACATGCAGGTATGGTCCTGTGACTGGATAGAGGGTGACGATCTTCCGCCGAATGTGCGATTTGTCGCAGTGGACGAGCTCGACACCTATACCTTTCCCATGGCTCACCACAAAATTCGGGAATTGATGCAGCAAAAAAGCGACCGGTCATAATCGGTCGCTTTTTTTATCGTATAGGATTATCGAATACAGTATTCCGGAAACTGTGCAGCGATTTGATGCTTTTGTTCTTCCCACTGAGCGATGGCTTGTTTCTGTTGATGCTTTGCCTCTTGCTGCTCAGGAGTTACTTTCCGTTTTTCGATTGTGATGGAGAAAAAAATCATGGGAATGTACATGCTATATCCCTCCCATCTGTATGGATTTCGTCAGTCAGCCGCCGTCTATCGATTTGACTCCTGTAAACCTCATCATCTGACGCCTTCTTCTGTTATTCATTGATCATCCCTCCAAGTTTGTTTTTATTGATGACATTAGATGCGGCTCATCAGTTGGGCTGCTTCAAAGGCGTGTGCCTCGGCGCGTTGTTCCAGGTAACGGGAGCGCTCGTTTTCGGCGATGCGTTGAGTAGCTGTTGCGCGTTCAATCTTGATGGTGAAGAAAAGAAAGTGGAGTACCATATCAAATCACCTCCTCTCAAGGTAAATGGAAAAAAATGGGTTTTATTTGACGCAGAAAAGACCGCAAACGACGGCCTGCGGTCTTTGAGAAAGCTCAATGAATAAGAAAGACCACAAGCTACAACGCCTGCGGTCTGGATATTTGACGAATAGAGAATGTCGAATATACGAATGAAAACTACAATTCGTCTGTCCAGGAGGCGCTGCGATATTCAGTTGTAGCAAACATAAGACGATCACAAAACGCGTTGGGTGCAAGCTGTACAGTCATCATCATCTTAATGCAGCCTCCTTTCTTTCGAGTAGTAGTTAAAATCTTATCCTTAGAATATGGGAATTATTTCTTGATGTAAAGCATTTTTTACCTAAATTTCAAAAGAAAATATATTCTGACAAATAAGGTTGTTAGAAAGCCCGACGAGGTCTTCCGCAGTCGGGCTTTTGAGCTGCACAAACATGTAGATAAAAAGGGCATGGCGACCAGGCAAAACAGGGCAATAAAAAAGAGGGTGGCTATTAGTCATATATGGGGGTAGAGGAGTGGTCCCAGCCACCTGTGTCTCCGCCGACAGGTCCGCGGGATTCCAGCTCCCGGATTACTTTTACATGCAAGGAGGCACCCTCCGTGCTCAGGTAAGCTGCCAGCTGGGAAAAAATATGATGGTGATACATCAGTTCGTTGATCTCCCAGCGATCAAGCGGCAGCATCGTTAATTCGGATAATTCGCGTCCTATGTACATCCGCCATCCTCCTTCTTTACGGCACGTCCTTTATTTCCCGTTTAGTATGTCTAGGGAGGGGGAGAACCAAACATCCCCGATGCACGTAGCGCGTAGCGGGTGGCGCAAGCGAAAGGGGAGTTGTATAATGAATTTCTGGTGTAAAAAGATATCGTCAATGTGTCAGGGCACGTGAGATAGGGAGGCTTTGACGACCTGACGGACAAGACAAAGTTGGGTAAGTGGTGTACAATAGTACAAGAAGGCTACGAAGGAGGCAACGTATGCTGATTCGTCCGTTTCGACTCGGTGACTATTCGGCTATTACAAGCATCTGGCGGGAAACCGGTTTGGACCAATCGGAGACGGAGTCGTTGAACGATTTGGCCCAACAATTGGCATGGGACAGCGATTTAGTGATGGTTGCAGAAAAAGAAGGTAATGTGGTAGGGGTCGTCGTTGGCACGATTGATGGGTCGCGCGCCTTTTTTTACCGATTGGCTGTTTTACCAAGTGAACAAGGCTCAGGCATAGGCAGACAACTGGTGGAAGCGATCGAGAAACGATTCAAGCAACGAGGCGTTAATCGAGTACTGATCATGGTGAATCAGGATAATCCAGAAGTTCTGCCATTTTACCATTCGCTTGGCTATGAGTTGCAAAAATATGTTACACTTTCCAAAAAGCTCTCTTCTTAAAGGAGGCTTGTCCCCATTCAAATAGAGAAGAGAAGAAAGGGGAGAGTCATGTCACCGACTCCCGGCTCCAATATCCGCATTGAA
>JARDZO010000172.1 GCA_029240815.1 Brevibacillus sp. | reverse complement strand
AGGGTTGGGTAGGGTGTTCAACAGCGGTGGCACGGAATGGGCGTACGGGATCAAAGGCGGCAATCCATTCGTGGAGCGAATCACCCATAATGTGCTGCGAAAGTTTCTCCAATAAAATCGGTTGATCCGTTGTCTGAGAAAAAAGCTGTCGAAATGCAAGAAGAGCGACAGCTTCCTTTAGAGATATAGAGTAAGCGCTTACCTTAACGAAATCGGAACGAACCTTATAAGGAGGGACACGAGATGAAGAAAAAACTGGGGAGTACGGTAGCTGGTCTTTTATTGTCGATGGGAATAGTTTTGGCGGCATGCAGCGGGAATGCGACACCAGGTTCTAGCTCCAATGGAAGCAGTGCTGCGGCAAACGGGGATGTGATCAAAATCGGAGCTGTTCTGCCGCTGACCGGGGTGACGGCGTATTACGGCACGACGATCAAACAGGGGATCGATCTGGTTCTGGATGAGATAGCGGCGCAGGGCGGGATCAACGGGAAAAAAATCGAGGTCATTTACGAAGATGACAAAGGTACTCCGGCCGAGGCAGTGAATGCCACTCAAAAGCTGATTACCCAAGATCACGTGTCGGCGATCATCGGCGCTCACAGCTCTTCCAATACACTCGCCATGCGTGATGTTACCGAGCGCGAGAAAGTCGTGCACATGACGCCAGCCTCCGGTGCCGACAGCATTACCGAACCGGGTCATCCGTACATGTTCCGTTACACGCTGTACAACGGTCAGCAAGGGCCTGCTTTGGCCAGATATGTCACAGGAAAGCTGAACTTGAAAGACGTCGCGATCATCGCGGAAAACTCCGATTTTGGACGGACAGGTGCGGAAGCGTTTAAGAAAACGATGGAGAACGAGGGGCTCGGCAACGTATTGTCTCTCGAATTTTACAAGCAAGGCGATAAAGACTTCTATCCGCAGCTGACCAAAATCAAAAACATGAATCCGAGTGCGATCCTCATATCGGGCAATATCACCGAAGGGGCACAACTCATCAAGCAGATTCGCGATTTGGGTATGAACACCCAGTTGTTTGGATTTGCGTCTCTCGCGAATGACAAATTCATCGAGCTGGCGGGCAAATCGGCGGAAGGCATCATCAGCATCGGCACGTTTGAACCGGGCGACTACAACTATTTCCCCAATTCGAAAAAGATGGTCGAGACCTATAAACAAAAGTATGGGAAAAATCCTGACATGCAGGTTGCAAACGGATATGGATCGATGCAAATTTTCGCCGAGGCGATCCGCTTGGCAGGCGGCGGCGATCGCGAAAAGATTCGAGAAGGGATGAAGCAGCTAAAAGAGTTCCAGGGAGTGACCGGTCCTGTAACGTTTAACGAAAACAACCAGTCGTACCAGATGCTTATTTTTGAGAAGCTCGAAAACGGCAAATATGTGGTCATTGGTTCCGACAAAGACATGAAGTAGCCGAAGGGAGAGGCACACGAAATGACCGAGTTTCTGCAGCAAACGATCAATGGTCTCGTCATGGGGAGCACCTATGTCCTAATCGCACTCGGACTCACACTGGTGCTCGGCATGCTGGATATGGCCAACTTTGCTCACGGGGAGCTGTTCATGGCCGGGGCATTTGTGTCGGTGTCGGTTGTCCAGAGCTATGATTTGCCGTATTTGGCGGTGATACCGATCTCGATGGCGGTCGTGGCGCTCCTTGGCATCATCATGGAACGGCTCGCGTTCCATCCGCTTCGCCATTCCGCACGGATCAACCTCATGGTCAGTTCGCTTGGCGTATCGATTCTTTTGCAAAATGGCGTACAGCTGATCTGGGGGCCTGATCCGCGCAACATGCAATCTCCTTTTGCCGACATTCAATTGAATCTCGGAGGTGTCTTCATCAATGGGCAGCGTCTCTTTGTCGTCGTGGTCGCCGTCGCCATGATTGCTCTCATCTATTACGGGATTCAAAAAACCAAGATCGGGGTGGCCATGAGGGCCTGCGCCTTTGACATGGAGACTGCGAAGCTGATGGGCATCAAAGCCAACACGGTTCTGTTCATCACTTTTGCCGTAGGGGCGGCTCTGGCAGCATTGGCGGGGACACTGATGGCTCCCATATTCAGCGTCTATCCGACGATGGGGGTGTCAGCGACCTTGAAAGCGTTCGTCGTCGTGCTCTTGGGCGGCATCGGCAATGTGACGGGGGCCATCGCCGGTGGGTTTATTCTTGGTCTGGTGGAGACGTATGCAGCTGGATACCTTTCCTCTGAATACAAGGATGTGTTTGCTTTCGTCATCATGATCTTAGTGCTGCTGTTTAAACCGGCTGGTTTATTCGGTAAGCACGTACAGGAGAAGGTGTAGATGAAAAATAAAGCGCTCCTGTTGCTCGTTGCCGCAAGCGTCGTGTTCCCGTTTGTATGGAACAACGACTACTTGCTCCACATTATGGTGATGGCCGCCATCAACATCATTCTCGTACTCAGTCTGAACATCATTACCGGTTTTGCGGGTCAGGTCTCTCTCGGGCATGCGGCTTTTTTCGGAATCGGCGCCTATGGTTCGGCAATCTTTTCCTTATCCGGCATACCGGTTTGGATCTCGATGGTGTTGGCCATTTTGATGGCTGCTGTTTGTGGATTTTTAATCGGCTATCCTGTCCTGCGGCTAAAGGGTCACTATTTTGCGATTGCGTCCTTGGGGTTTGGCGAGATTGTCCATCTGATCTTCAACAACTGGGTGGATGTGACCCGCGGTCCGATGGGATTGGGTGGCATTCCTCGTCCGGAACAGATCTTCGGCATCGATTTCAACTCCAAAATGGATTATTACTTTTTGCTGCTTGCTTTTGTGATCCTCGTGATTTACTTGTCAACGAGGATCAAGGCTTCCAAGATGGGGCGCGCGCTGTTGGCTATTCAGACGGACGAGATCACGGCGCGGTCGATGGGGGTCAATGTTACGTATTACAAGGTGTGGGCGTTCGTTTGGAGTGCGGCGATCGCAGGTCTCGCCGGAGTATGCTACGGACACTTTATCCTGTTTTTAAGTCCGGAGACGTTCCAATCTTCGATGTCGGTCAACATTTTGCTGATGCTGTTGATCGGAGGTGTCGGCAGCATCGCAGGCTCGGTAATCGGGGGCATGTTCATCACCGTGTTGTCAGAGTATCTGCGGGAGTTCACGCAGTATCAGATGGTTATATACGGACTGCTCATCGTTATCATCGTGATTTTTGCGCCGAAGGGAATCAGCGGTCTGGTGGGCAAAAGTAGAGGATGGTTCGAGATGCCATCAGCCAAGAGCAGTAAGGTACCCGCACAAGAGGAGGTGTGACGCCATGAATCAATCCGTACTACTGGAGACGCAGGAGCTGACCATCCGCTTCGGTGGGGTGACGGCTGTGGACAAAGTCTCGATTTCGATCAAAGCAGGGCAGATCTTCGGGTTAATCGGGCCAAACGGTGCAGGAAAAACGACCATGTTCAATCTATTGACAGGGATTTATCGACCGACCAGCGGCAAGGTGTTTTATAAAGGCAACGAAATCACATCCTTGCAGGCTCATGAAATTGCACCACTCGGAATATCCAGAACGTTTCAAAACATCCGTCTGTTGCAGGGGCAATCCGTCTTTGACAACATCTTGCTCGCCACTCATCATCGCGTCACCTACAGCTTCACTGAAGCCTTTTTTCGCCTGATCAGATACCGTCAGCAGGAGCAGGAGGCCCAGCAACGCGTCGATCAATTATTGCAAAAATTCCAGATGGATCATATCCGCGATGAAATCGCCACGGAGCTTCCCCAAGGATTGCAGCGAAAAATCGAGATCATGCGCGCATTGGCAACCGGGGCGGAACTGATTTTTTTGGATGAGCCGGCAGCTGGCCTGAATCCGGTTGAAACCTCTGAGCTGATGGAATTGATCCGGCAGCTACAAAAAGAAGGGCACACCATTTTTTTGATCGAGCACGACATGAAGCTGGTGAAAGGCATCTGCGATGAGATCGCCGTTCTGCATTTTGGCAAGTTGCTGGACCAGGGACGTTATGAAAAAGTGACGAACAATCCGCAAGTCGTTCAGGCTTACTTGGGAAGAAGGTATGAAAATGCTCAAAGTAGCTGATCTGCACGTGTACTACGGAAATGTTCACGCGCTCAAGGGCATCTCGCTGGAAGTTAGTCAAGGTGAAGTCGTCACGCTGATCGGGGCGAACGGCGCGGGAAAATCGAGTCTGCTGAAAGCGATCTCTGGACTGGTGCGGCCAAAGGATGGATCTATCACGTATGAAGGGGAGGATTTAACGAGACTGGCGCCCGACAAGATCGTGAGCCGCGGGATTGCCCACGTGCCAGAAGGCAGACGGATCTTCACGAACTTGTCGGTCATGGAAAATCTAGTAGTCGGAGCCTACCAGCGCAAAGACAAGAACCAACTGAAGCTCGATTATGAGGAAGTGTTTACGTTGTTTCCGATTTTGCATGAGCGTGCCGAGCAGATGGCGGGGACGTTGTCTGGCGGCGAGCAGCAGATGCTGGCGCTGAGCCGCGCGATCTTGTCCAAGCCGAAGCTAATCATTCTCGACGAGCCTTCACTCGGATTGGCCCCAGTCATGGTAGACACGGTGTTCGATGTCATCGAAAAGATTCGCAAAAACGGCATCACGATTCTATTGGTGGAGCAAAATGCGCATCTCGCGCTGGAAGCTTCAGAGCGAGCGTATGTGATGGAGACAGGAGAAATCAAAATCTCTGGCAGTTCTCGCGCGCTCTTGCAAGACAACAAAGTCGTAGAAGCGTACCTTGGCTAATAAAAGTCGAGAGCGGGGAAAGGAGCAGGCATATGGAGCAAAAAGTGGCGATTATTACAGGGGCGAGCAGCGGCATCGGGGCAGCCACCGCCAAAGAGCTGGCAAAAGCGGGCGTGAAAGTGATGCTGGCGGCACGCCGCGCGGAACGAATGGTGCAGCTGCAACGGGAGATCGAGGCGGATGGGGGGGAAGCATGCTATCAGGTCGCCGATGTGACGTCGTTATCCGATATGGAGGCATTGTCCCAAAAGACGATCGAGCGTTTCGGCAAAATCGATATTCTCGTTAACAATGCGGGAATCAGTCCCTTTTCGTATATATATAAGCGGAGGGTACAGGAGTGGGATCAGATGATTGACGTGAATATTAAAGGCGTCCTGAACGGAATTGCCGCGGTGCTACCTCATATGGAAGAGCGAAATGAAGGACACATTATCAATCTGTCTTCGGTGGCGGGACATGAAATCTCACCGGTACGGGTGGTCTACAGTGCGACGAAGTTTTCGGTTCGGGTCATCACCGAAGGTTTGCGCAGAGAGCTTCGCCCCGATCAACAAATCAGAACAACGCTCATCTCACCAGGAGCGGTCGAGACGGAAATTTCCACAGGGATCACGGATCAGGAAGCAATCGAATTGCTCGGGCGTCAAGCGAGCCAGCAGCAAGCGTTGCAGGCAGAAGATATCGCCCGTGTCATCCGGTTTACAATAGAGCAGCCTGCCTCAGTCGCTATCAATGAAATCGTGGTCAGGCCGACGTCGCAGCGCCGCTAAGGATCAGAGAAAAAAGAGAGTGGAGGATGGCACAATGAGCACCGAACACGCCCAAAGAGAACGATCCGGCAAAGAGAACCCTACAGGAAAAAACTTGTTTGCGTACGCGGCCACAGGCGGCACGGCAGAGCTCTCCCCTTCTGCTCCCGTTATCTTTCGAGGAGATATTTATAACAGTATCGAGCAAGCGGTACAGATTGGTTTTGATTCGTTGGAATGGCACGTGCGCACAGCAGAAGACATCGAAGCGGAAAAACTGAAGGAATATTGCGACAGACTTCAATTCCGTATCGCGTCTCTCGCGACGGGAATGGCCTATACGATGGATCGGCTTTCCTTAATCGATGAAGTGCAGCAACGAAGACAAAACGGGATCAAGAGACTGATCGAGATCATCGACGTGGCGAGCCAGTTGAAATGCGTAGTTATCATCGGTTACATACGCGGCAACATTCCTGACGTGAACGAGCACAAAAAATACGAGAGTCTGCTTCTGGATAGTTTGCAACAGCTGGCCCGTCATGCCGAAAGTAAAAACGTCTTGCTGGTGCTGGAAGCGATCAATAAAAAAGAAGTCAATTATTTGAACGGTGTAAAGGAAACAACTGACTTCGTGAAGCGGCTGGATCATCCATTTGTGAAAGTCCACATCGATACGTTTCATATGGATCAGGAAGAGTCGGATATAGCGGCGAGCATCGCATATTGCGGTGAGCACATTGGCTATGTTCATTACGTTGATCGTCACAGACGGATTCCAGGGGAAGGGTGCATCGACTTTGCACAGGTAACGCAGGCCCTCATCCATACGGGCTATCGAGGGACGATCTCGCTCGAATATCCGCCAAGCGGTGATGCCTATCAATCAGCAGAAAGAGGTTTAACCTATGTGAAAACGATTGAGCGACTGTGCTGGAGCGATCAGCAGCCAGGGTATGAGTGAGAGGAATAGAAAGACTTGCTAAAAGGGAGTGGATGGAACCAGTGGAACGTATGTTGCCAGAAACGAGAGAAGCCGAACTGCGTGGGCTCGCAAAAGAAATACGCAGGAATGTGATCAAAACGGTCTATCATGCGCGTGCAGGCCATATAGGTGGGCCTTTGTCGGCTACGGATGTTTTGACAGCTCTGTACTTTGAGGCGATGAACATCCGGCCGCAAGACCCAGCTTGGGAGGGGCGGGACCGCTTCGTTTTGTCCAAAGGCCATTCTGCCATCGCGCTCTATTGTACGCTTGCCGAGAGAGGGTACTTTTCCAAGGACGAATTGCAAACCTTCGATGAAATCAACTCACGGCTGCAGGCTCATCCCGATATGACCGTGCTTCCTGGCTTGGATATGTCTACGGGATCACTAGGTCAAGGGATATCGTCCGCGGTAGGGATCGCGCTGGGAGCCAAGATGAAGCAAGCGCCGTTCCAAACGTATTGCATGATCGGTGACGGAGAATCGCAAGAAGGGCAAGTGTGGGAAGCTGCCGACATCGCTTCCAAATACGCATTGGATAACTTGACGATCATCATGGATTATAACCAGCTTCAACAGTATGGGTGGGCTGGTAGCAACGGAAGGGTGAGGCAAATGCCCATTCATCATCCAGAGGCGAGATGGCAAGCATTCGGCTTTCACGTCATCCAGATCGACGGCCATGATATGCAGCAGATCGTGCAGGCTTGTCAGAACGCGAAGCAGACGAAAGGCAAGCCAACGATCATCATTGCCAAGACGAAAAAAGGCAAAGGCGTGAGCTTTATGGAAGGGGACTATTTGTGGCATTCACGGGTTCCGACCGATCAGGAGCTAGCCCAGGCCATGGCAGAATTAGAGGAAGGAGCTGTGTAGCAATGGCAGAATTAAAGTTAGCACAACAGATATCGATGCGCGATGTATTCGGGGAAAAGCTACTTGCGCTCTCACGCCAGGATGAGCGGGTAGTGGCCCTGGACGGGGATCTGGCTAACTCGACAAAGCTGGACAAGATAGCAGAAAATAATCCCGAGCAGTTCTTGCAGATGGGGATCGCGGAGCAAAACATGCTGGGCGTCGCTGCAGGATTGACCACAGTCGGTTTTCAGCCGTGGGTCTGTTCGTTTGCTGCCTTTGTCGTGAAGCGTGCCCTCGATCAGATCACAGTTTCGATCGCCCAACCAAAACTGAACGTCAAAATGGTCGGGGCGTACAGCGGGTTGCTCAACGGCTGCACAGGCAAGAGCCATCAGTCCTTGGAAGACATCGCCATCATGCGGAGCCTGGCCAACATGATCGTACTGGCGCCAGCAGACGCGGTAGAGCTGGAGCGCATGATGGAATTTGCCTACGGTTATGATGGGCCTGTCTATATCCGAGTGGCGCGCGATCCGCTCCCGGTCATTTTTGATTCTACTAGCTATCAATTTAAACTCGGAAATGGCATCCAGATGCGCAAAGGCACGGATGTCACCCTGATCTCCACTGGGACGCAAACGCATCGTGCCATCGAGGCGGCGGACATGTTGAAAAAGGAAGGCGTGTCCACTGGTGTCCTGCACATTCCGTCGATCAAGCCGATTGATGTTGCTGCTATTGTGACCGCAGCCGAAAAGACGAAAGCGATCGTTACCGTGGAAGAACATACGATTTATGGCGGTCTGGGAGGAGCAGTCGCAGAAGTGCTGGGTGAGCATGCACCTGTCCCTCTCGAGCGCATCGGTGTCCGTGACAAGAACGGCGAGTCTGGATCCAACGATGCTTTGCTGCAAAAATATGGGTTGACGCCGGGGCATATTGTGGATGGGGTGCGCCGGGTGTTGAGGAAGAAAAAGGAATAATGGAATTTAGTGTAAATTGATAGAAAGTAACCTCGCATGGAGTTGTATTGAACTCAAGCATGAAAGAGCATCTTCATGTACTGAAGATAAAAAACTAAGATTTTGGGCCCCTGTATCGGATTTTCTACTTAGTCATCCTGTGCAGGGGCTATATTGAGTTGGAAAGAAGTTGTAAATAATTCGGCCCGCGGATGGGCGAATCCTTGAAGGCATAAGCTCGATGATGAGCACTTAACCCCCTAATAACTTTATCGGGGGGTTTTACTTTTCCTTTTTTGAAGAAAAGAATCCCTTGATATGGCCACATACTGGGATATCCCCGTTCTGGTATTATTTAGATTGTTTGCATTCGGGTCACGGCGTCGCCAAAATCATCCGGTATCTGACCTCTTGTTGCAATGGTCACATCGTGGCCATCCCCGAGTAATAAACGGACTAACCGGTGACCGAAAAACGCTGTTCCTCCAAAAACGAGTATCTTCATCACATATTCTCCAGTCACGTTTGCATTCTTATTTTATTAACCGGGTGAATTTTCTCCCGTCAGGAAAAAATTCAATTGACTGATAACTCAATGGTACTTGGCGCAGCAACATGCCGACCGAATCGGCATCTGTAATCTACATTACAGAAGTCTGATTTTTTTAAGGATTATAATCAAGATATCTATTCGATATTGGGGGTTTCAGAACGACGATCCCGTCATTAAACAGCGCCAACTGGTCGTTTCGCATCGATGGACTTGTTGACAATGTCATGCAGTGGAATTGGGGAGAATTTGTTAAAGTTGAAACGTTCCGTTCAGGTAAGCGACTTCCATTGCGTCACAGGATGGTCGATATACAACAACACTTGGAAAGGCAATCCGTCAAGGAAATGCTGGAACTTGTGGGAGTGAACAACGCAGCGAAATCGGCGATTTTTTATTCTGGGATGAAGTGTATACAAGCGGCATAACGTTAGAGCTGCTTGCGAATAATGACGCGTTGATTGCTATCATGCGCGACGGCATGCCGATTCCGAGTGACCTTGGGTGGACCTGCTAGGCTCATCATGCAGAAGATGCATTCCTATAAGTCAGTGAAATGGCTGAACCGGATCAATTTGATTAACAGTGAACATATCGGTTATTGGGAGCAGAGAGGATATGCGAATGAGGCTTGGGTATAGAAGGATTCAAGGGGATATGAAAGCTACCACATATCGGCGGGCACTAACGAATAACAGTTTACATAGCCCACAAAGGCAGCGGACGTCCGGCGTCTCCAAGCGAACATTTTGTTGATACGGAGGGGATAGAGGACATGGAAAATAATTCTCAACTTCAGTCCATAAACGCCGAAAAATTGCTTCGTCATTGGCTGGCTGCTATGAAGTTTCGATTCACGGTTGCCATTTCAGGAACAGTGAGCGATTTTGCTTCATTTGAAGCCGGTTCCGGCGTCAGGACGCCGATCGAAATTGTATATCACATATCGCAATTGTTACAAAACTGCTGTTCAACGATTGGCGGTTCTCCACGCGTACGGCTTGAGTCTAAAGGCTGGTATGGAGAAGTGGCGCGATTTTATGAAATAGTCGAACAATTGGATCAAGCCATCTTGCAATTTATACCGGAGCAAAGCGTTGTCGAAAAGCTTGTTCAGGGACCGTTAGCGGACGCGACCACCCATATCGGCCAATTGACGCTGCTTCGCAGATTAGCAGGAAGTCCGGTTGCGTACATCAATTATTCGCAGGCAACGATTTAAAAGATAAATGGCTAAGGCAGACGAACATTGATTCCTGTGTTGGCTCTCAAGCCGCGCGTACGATTGATTCGTACAACAAACGGCTTGAAGAGGTCAATACGTGGGCGGAGCGAGCAGCTGAAGCGGATTAATGAGGCAGACGCAGGCGGTTATCGACCGAGGGGTTTTTGCATCTGATGACGAGAGCAAGGCCAAAGAAAGAATTGTAATGCAGGAAGGGATCGAACAGATCCCTCATATGGCTCAGGCTGGTGCATGCGATTTTAAAATCTCCATGTTCAATACAGATTCTTTCCGCATTCCCGGGATTGATGACGGTCATCTTTATGAGGCATTTGACAAAATTGCAGAAACGGGCTGTCATGTCGGCGTCATGCGGAGACCGATAAGATCGTTAGGAAATTAATGGAGAAGTACCAAGAACAAGGGGGATGACCCGCGATCTCACTGCTGGAGCCGTCCCAAGGTTAGTGAATCGACTGCAGTCCTCACTGTCATGGTGCTTGTTAGTGGACAGGTGTGAAACTGCACATCTATCAGTGCACATTCCCCCGCATTTTTGATCTGATTCGTCACTATCAATCACGAGGCGCAACTGTAATTGGGGAAACTTGCGCCCATTATCTAGCTTTGGAGGAACAGGATATTGTTTCTCTTAAGGCCAAAGCAAAAATATATCCGCCCCTTAGTTCAGCGGATGATGTGGAGAAGCTGTGGGAGCAGATCGCACAAGGGATGGTTGATATTGTCACCTCCAATCACGCGCCATGGACAATAGAGCGCAAGAACAAGGCCAATATATTCGAGAATTCTTTAGGCACTCCAGGGGTGGAAACCTTGCTTCCGTTGATGTACAGCGAAGGGGAGAATCACCATTCTGCAATTGGCGAAATTGCTTAGTGAAAAGCCGGCAAAAATCTTCGGACTTGATTATTGCAAAGGTACAATCCAGCAGGGGAAGGACGCGGATCATACTCAAGCACCCCTTGGAAGTAGTGGATTTCACTTCTGAGGAACCAAGCGAGTTCGGGATATCCACCATCGGAAGTCGAGGAATGGTAAATAACCTGTCGGCAGAGATGCTGCAACGAACAGACTCAACAGGGCTGGTCTTGAGTGAAGCAATTGCCCAAGAAGGCGTACATCTGCGAACATTTCCGCCAGCTCACGAAAAAAGGGTGATATGGCCCTTTATCTGGAGCTTCATATTAAGCAGGGGCCCAAGGATCAAAAAGCAGAGCTAAGAGAAAAAAGAACGAGGAAGATTATGCCCGCTTTTTTCTTCATAACTCGACAGTGTCTATCTCGGATAGATTTTCATAGACAGTTTTGCCTCTGACCTGAAATTTTTACGTTATTATTGTTCGAAGAAAAACCACTATGTAATCTGTAATCAGGGAGCGCCATTATTCGCTCCTCCTATGTCAATCCGAATTTCATGCAGCGTCAAAGCCCGGAGGAAATTTTGCGAGAGCTAAGGAAGCTGTAACGATTTTTGCATCATTCATTTGTGAGTAGAATAATCGATTGTGGTAAGAACAAGTCTGAAAATGCGAGGCTTTAAATTGGATAGCACTTGTATAATTATCTTGCCGTTGCCGTACGATAAGACCTGACATATTTATATATGCTGGTGATACGAGAGTAGCTTATATGGCTGGGTTCCCGACAATCTAAGCTAGCGAACGAGCAGGGCTGTATCCCCTGTTCGTGCGTATACATAGCCCACAAAGGCTTCGTGAAGCCTACATCAAAACGGCTTGAAGAGGTTAATGCGTGGGCGGAGCGAGCAGCTAAAGCGGATTATTGAGGCAGACGCAGGCGGCTGTTGTACATGGGGCAGCTATGCATCTATATTAAATGTTAGTTAAGAAGGAGAATATATCATGACAATGACCAAGAAAGAAATTTTGGAAGCTTATCGTTTTCGGCATGCTTGCAAGTCATTTGATACCAACAAAAAGATTTCGGATGAAGATTTTCACTTTATTTTGGAGACAGGAAGATTGTCTCCAAGTTCATT
>JARDZO010000171.1 GCA_029240815.1 Brevibacillus sp. | reverse complement strand
AATGAAAGTGGTATATAACTATCGTGTGGTATAGGGGCATACCAGTTGGGGGAAGAGATGATCATGGGAAAATATGATACCGTCAGTTCAGATCTTGCAGAAAAAATTGAAGCGTACATAAGCCTGAACCAGCTGCAGGCGCATGACAAGCTCCCCTCAGAAAGAGAGCTAAGCTCACTCTGGGATGTGAATAGAATGACCCTGCGCAATGCCATCGAGCGGCTTATCGACGAAGGAGTCCTGTACAGACTGCACGGAAGTGGCACATATGTTGCTGTGAAGAAAATTAACAGAAATTTGTGGCAGTTCCTTTCCTTCTCTGATGCCATGAAAGAAGCTGGACTGGATGCGCAAACCAAAGTAATCTCACTCAGAATAATAGAAGCAAACAAAGCATTGGCAAAAACATTCTCAATCCTATTAGGCACACAGGTGGTGGAGCTAAAACGGATTAGAAATGTCGAGAATGAACCATTTGCATTGGAAGCCATCTATATTCCGTACCACTTGTGCCCGGGAATCGAGCATCACGATCTGGAAAAAGAATCTCTCTACGCGATCTTGCGGGAGGTATACGGAATCGAGCTTACCCGGAGCAAACAGGAGATCAGCATCACTTATTTGACGGAAGAGGAAGCTGCCTACCTGGGTGTAGCGGCCGGCGAAGCAGCCATTTGCACCAAAGTGGTCACTGCAACGGACGAAAAGCTCCCCGTCGAGTACACCATGGAAATTGCCAGAGGAGACCGATGCAAGTTCAGCACAATCCTGAAGTAGCCATTCACGGCATATGCCAGGTTTTAAAGCCAAGCGCTTTAAAATAGATAGCGAGCTCAATAAACGTGGGGAGGAATACGGATGTTGAAATTTGATTCGGGATTGTTTCTTCAAGCAGTGGGAAACGAAGCCATTGCTCAACGGGAAAATATCGAAAGGATTGTCGATGAAATTTCCGACAAAGGCTACAAAAACATTTTCCTCATTGGCGCAGGGGGAACCATTGCGATGATGTACCCTTACGAATACATCTTCAAGTCGAACTCTACGCTGGAAGTCCATGCAGAAATTGCCGCGGAATTCATGGTCATGAACCACAAGCATTTCAGTAAAGATTCTGTTTGCATCTTTGCCTCTGTTTCCGGGACAACGAAAGAAACGGTTGCCGCGGCGCAATACTGCAAGGAGCGGGGAGCCACTACGATCGGATTGGTGGCGAATCCGAACACCCCGTTGGCCGAAATCGTGGATTACTGCGTCTCCACTGGTCATGAGAAACATTCATTTGATACGTTCTTTATCCACCTGTACATGCTTGCCTTCCGATTCATGCACAACAACAAGGAGTATCCGCTTTATGAGCAGTTCGCCAAAGAGGTTGCCATTCTTCCCCAAGCCGTGCTTGGAGCCATGGAGTCGTTTGAAGAACGGGCGGAGGCATTTGCAATCAAGCACAAGGACACGGATTACCACATGCTGGTTGGTGCTGGAAACCTGTGGGGCAACACATATTCCTACGCGATGTGCATCCTGGAGGAAATGCAATGGATTCGCTCGAAATCTATCCATGCTGCTGAATTCTTCCACGGGACACTGGAACTCGTGGAGAAGGATACAAGCGTCATCCTATTGAAGGGGGAAGACGAAACACGCCCGTTGGTGGAGCGCGTGGAGCGTTTTGCCGAAAAAATTACCAAAGAGCTGTTCATCATCGACACGAAGGATTTTGCACTGGATGGCATCAGTGAAGAGCTGAGAAAACACTTTGCGGTCAGTGTGAATTGGGCGGTACTAAATCGGATCAGCGTATACCTAGAGCGGGAGAGGAATCATCCGTTAGAAACAAGAAGGTATTATCGGAAAATGGAGTACTGAGTAGGAGAGTAAATGAAGAGCACTACAGAGGTAGTGCTCTCTTTGCCAAAGGAAGAGAGTGTGGCTTCGACGGAGGGAAATAACAAGGGGGCTTCAACAATATGAAAGTAATCGGCTTCGGTGACAATGTGGCAGATGTGTATCTCCATACGAGAACGCGTTATCCTGGGGGAAACTCCGTTAATTTCGCAGTTTATGCCAGGCAGCTGGGCGTATCCTCAGCATATTTGGGCGCTTTTGGAAATGATGAAATCGCTGCATTCATCCAAAGGGAGTTAGCTCAGATCGGGATCGACCTTTCACGCTGCGTGCAGTTGGAGGGAGAAAATGGTTATGCTCAGGTCAATCTTGTCGATGGAGACAGAGTGTTCGTCGGCGGGAATGGCGGCGGCATTTCCTCGAAGCAACCTCCTGTACTGGAGGCTGCAGACCTAGCTTACATGAAAGACTTTTCTCTCATCCATTCCGGCAGTTATGCCAACGTGGAGTCCGAACTTCCCAAACTTCGCTCGCTCGATGGATTGGTTGCTTTTGATTTTTCGGAAGAGTCTAAATTCCGCGGTGACGACTACTTGCAAAAGGTATGCCCATCTATTGACTTCGCCTTGTTTTCTGGTGGGAAGTCGACTGAAGATGAAATCACCCAACTCGTGAACCAGGTATCCGCTTACGGTGTGAATCACGTTCTGGTCACTAGAGGTTCGAGGGGCCCTTACTTCTTCAGCATGGGCGAACACTACATAGGGAGAGTCGAATACGTGGAGCCCGTGGATACGATGGGAGCAGGTGATTCCTTTTTGACGGCATTCCTTATTCACCTGGTTCAATCTGGATGGCAACGAACACAAGCTCCAACGCCCGAAGCCATTGAAGCTGGATTACAAAGAGCCGCCTCTTTTTCGGCGAAAACCTGCCTGGTTGATGGAGCATTCGGGCATGGAGAGAGCTACTGAAAATATCCAAATTTTAACTTGACGGAATCGTCAGATAACTTTATTATCACTAGTAAAGGTATATACCAATTAGGAAAAGGTTGAATCGGCATGGAACAACGCAATAGTGAAAGCACCCCATTTTATAAGCAACTGAAGAGCAAAATCCTGGATGAGATCGAAAGCGGGAAGCTGTCCAGCGGAGACAAGCTGCCATCTGAGCGGGAACTGGCAGATTTGTACGGGATCAGCAGGATGACGGCCAGACATACCTTGTCCATATTGGAAAGGGAGGGGGTTGTCGAGCGAAGGGTTGGAGCTGGAACGTTCATTACCAACAAGAAAATCGAGATGGACTTTATCACCTTCAACAGCTTTACAAAGAACATGCTGGGAAAGGGGCTTCTTCCTCGTACGCAGCTCCTCTCCGTCAGGAAAGACCAGGCAACACCTTCCCTCGCCAGAAAATTGAAGATTTCAGAAGGCCAAACCGTAATCGTATTTAAGCGTCTACGCTTGGTCGACGATACACCCGTGGCGATCGAGGAATCATTCATCCCATATGCGTACTGCAATGGAATCGAAGAGCATATCGCAGACAACACTTCTCTGTATCAAGTCTTGGAAGAGATTTACGGGATTGTACTGGTGAAAGCAAAAGAATACATGCAGGTCACTTTTTCGGACGATGCGGAAAGCAAGCTGCTGCGGATCAAATCGGAAAGCCCTTGCATCTTGTTGGAAGCGGTTGCTTTTGACAGAAGCGGGCGGGAAATTGAATTTTCCAAATCGATCACGCGAAGCGACATCGTCCGTTATTATTCGGAACTAAACTTGAAATGATAGAAAAAGTGGTTTTCAAATTTTTTTATGTTAAATGGTATATACCAATTTCAGGAGGGATCGATGTGTTGACGTTTACCAGAAAAATAGCAGTGGCAGGTACGTTGATCTTGTCTTTGGTAGCAAGCGGGTGTTCCAGTCCCTCCTCCGGGACAGGGGAATCCGCCTCTGGTTCCACGGCGGATGGAAAGGTCGAACTGAAGATCCTGCACAAATGGCCGCAACCAGAATACGCTCCTTATTTTGAAGAAGTAGTCAAGGAATTCGAAAACCAAAATCCCACCATCAAAGTGAAAATTGAAGCGGTAGCAGATGAGCCTATGAAAGACAAACTTCGCGTGATTATGGGTGGGGGCTCAGTACCCGATATCATGTTTTCGTGGTCAGGAGAATTTGCGAGGAAGTTTGTGAGGTCAGGCGCAGCGATGGATTTGACGGAAGCTTTGAATTCAGATCCGGAATGGAAAAAAGAGTTCATTCTAGCTTCGCTCCAACCATTCGTTTCAGATGGCAAAAATTACGGTGTACCTCTTCGTTTTAACGGTAAGTTCTTTGTCTACAACAAGGAAATGTTTGATAAGTATCAGCTGCAAAAGCCAAAGTCATGGGGTGAATTTTTGCAACTTTTAGATAAGTTGAAGCAAGCCGGAGAAACGCCCATCGTTTTGGGGAATGCGAGCCCATGGGCGGCCATTCACTACCTGACTGGCCTCAATCAGAAGATGGTCCCCAACGATGTCCGCATGAAGGATTACAATCCCAGCAGTGGGGAATTTACAGATCCGGGTTACATCAAGGCATTGGAGTATTTAAAAGAAATGAAGGAGAAAGGATATTTCAACGAAAACATCAATTCCAGTTCGCATGACATGGCAACACAGCTATTCTTCGCAGGCAAGGGAGCGATGATGTACGTCGAGCTGGAAGAGTTCCAGCAGGCCCAAAAAAGCATGTCCGCTGCGTTTGACTTCTTCCCGATGCCTGCGATCTCAGAAGGAAAAGGGAATCAAAACTACATTACGGGAGCTCCGGACGGATTCATCGTCTCGTCAAAAACCGAGCATCCAAAAGAAGCCATCGCCTTTCTGAAATTTTTGACTAGCAAGCAAAATGCGGAGAAGCTGGTAAAGCAACTCGGCTGGCCAAGTCCGGTCATCGGAGCGACCAATCAGGATACAGCGTTGAAGCAGGTCGCCGAAGCGGTCGACATGATGAAGAGCGCTGAAGGAATGGCTGAATGGCTGGACACCGATGTGCACGCCAAAGTAGCGGATACGTACCTTTCCAATATCCAACTGCTGCTGGATGGCACAAAAACGCCGGAAGAGATCATGAAGGAAGTGCAGGCAGTGGCACAAGAGGTCAAACAGGAAGTGAAGTAATAAGTATTTCGGGTAAGCAACCAGGGGGGCTGCTTACCCTCTTCCAAGGAGGGAGCACGATGTTAAAATCGTCGTTTCACAATTCCCGGTCAGCACTCCCTTTCATACTCCCAGCCCTTCTTCTTATTGTGCTGTTCGTCTTTCTCCCGATTGTTTTCAATTTGTATTACAGCATGTTTCGGTGGAGTGCGTTTGAGATGAATGGTGAATTTGTCGGGTTTGAGTATTACGCCAAGCTTTTTAACGATCCCATCTTTTACACGGCATTGAAGAACAACTCGCTCTTCGCTCTCATTTCCCTTCTGTTTCAGGTAGGGGGAGGATTGGTCATCGCGGCCATCCTTGAGGAGAAAATTATCAGACGATGGCAACCATTCTTTCGGACCGTGTTTTTTATCCCTGCCGTAATCTCCATCTCCGTAGTAGGGCTCATGTGGCAGCTTCTTTACAACCCTGATATTGGCCTGATTAATGGAGCATTGAAGGCGATTGGTCAAAACGATTGGGTGCATTCATGGCTGGGTGATAGTAAAACGGCGATTTATGCAGTTGTGGCAGTATCCCAATGGCAGTATACGGGATATATGACCATGCTCTTCTTGATCGCGATGCATAAGATCCCGGGGGAATTGTATGAAGCGGCCATGATTGACGGGGCCAATCGGATCCAAACCTTTTTTCACATCACCATTCCTCAACTGAAAGAAATGATTCTCGTCGGAAGCATGATCACCGTAATCGGAGCCTACAAGGTTTTTGATGAAGTGTACGTGATGACCTTTGGTGGTCCTGGTCGTTCCACGGAAGTGTTGGGAACGATGTTGTACCGGGCGGCGTTTCGTAATGATGAAATGGGCTATGCCTCGACCATCGGCACGATGATTTTTGTCATTACGTTAGCCTTGTCCTTGCTGCAGATGCGGATTTCAAAAACGGGACGGGAGGTGTAAATAGTTCCGATGACATGGCTGAACAAATGCTATCGCGCGGTCATTTGGCTGTGGTTTTCCGTCTACGCTCTCTGTATCCTTTATCCTTTGATCTGGCTTGCGATGAATGGTTTTAAATCGAATCGGGATTTCTTTCTGGATCCATGGGGGATGCCAGAGAAATGGCTGTGGCAAAATTACGTCTCCGCCTGGGATGCAGGGATCGGGCAGTATTTTCTGAACAGCGCTTTCGTCACCATTGTCTCAGTACTTATCATCCTGTTATTTGGCTCTATGGCAGCGTACGGTCTCAGCCGCTTCCGCTTCAAGGGGGCTAATATCCTGCTGCTGATCGTGGTGAGCGGCCTGATGCTGGCTCCGCAGGTAAGCCTCATCTCCCTTTATAAAATGCTGCAGGCAATTGGGCTGTACAACACTCATTGGGCGTTGATCGTGCCGTATGTCGCTTTTCAGTTGCCATTTTCCATCTTCTTGATGCGGTCGTATTTCCTCTCGATCCCGAGGGAATTGGAGGAGTCGGCAACGATTGACGGCTGCAGCACCTGGCAAGTCTATTGGCACATCATCCTGCCGATGGGGAAACCGATTTTGGCTTCCGCTGCTCTACTTACAGGGATGAATGTATGGAACGAATTCATGTTTGCGATGGTATTCATCGAAGACTCCGCACTCAGGACGATCCCGGTCGGTTTGATGAACCTTCGAAGCCAATTGAATACGAATTTTGGTATCCAACTGGCAGGCCTGGCGATCTCCGCCTTCCCGATGATCGTCCTGTTTATTCTGTTCCAGAAACAGTTTGTACGGGGCATGATGGCAGGCAGTGTCAAAGGTTAAGAAGCGAAAAGGTTCAAAGGCTCGTGTGGGAAAACCACACGAATCTTTCTTTCACAAGTGGTATATACCATAACGCGCTCACTTGAAAAGGGGGAGAACATGAGCAGGATGTGCAGGAGCCGAGCCAGTCCTCAAACGGGGCTCGTCCATGTGGAACAACCATCCTTATGATCAGGAGGGCATATGGCTGCAATCAAACGTTCGCAAATCACAGGCATGAACTTTCATTACCTTCACTATCCGCTCACGTATTTTTTGGACTCCATGGTCCGTTACCAATTTGAACAGATTGAGTTGTGGGGAGCAGCGCCACATTTTTATGTGGAAGATTTGTCGCTTGCCGACGTCAAAAGAATTCGAAGAGAGATCGATGCCCGAAGCTTGAAAGTCGTTTGTTTCACTCCGGAGCAATGCATGTATCCTATCAATCTCGCGGCCAAGGAACCAGAAATTAGAGAAAGAAGTCTGCGGTACTTTGAAAAGTCAATCCAGGCGAGTGCCGAATTGGAATCTCAGCTGGTCTTGGTGACAGCTGGTTGGGGCTATCGAAATGAAAGCAGGGAGGAAGCGTGGGAGCGCTCCTGCGATTCCCTGCGCGAGCTGGCTGGTTTTGCAAAACAGCAAGGGATCACACTTGCTTTGGAGCCGTTGCAGCGAATTGAATCCAATCTGGTTTGTAATCTATCCGATTTGATGGCCATGCTATCTGCCATCGACTCCGCTTCCGTGAAAGGGATGCTTGATACGGTCGCGATGGCTGTCGAAGGCGAGGAGCTGGGCAGCTATTTCGAACGCTTGCAAGACGATATGGTTCATATCCATTTCATCGATGGAAAACCAAGTGGACATTTGGCTTGGGGAGATGGAAACCTCCCGCTGGCAACCTACATGGATACGCTCGGGGAGCATGGTTATACAGGGTCATTATCACTTGAATTCACCTCATCGCAGTACCTGTTGGATCCGGACAAAGCGGTAGAAGCGTCACTGAAGCAGCTCGAACCATACATGGTGTGATGGGGATCGTTAATTTTTTGTTCCGATAAAGGAGGCGTAAAACATGTTGCATGAAAGCGTAGAAAGAGTCTTGGAGGAGCTTAAGCAGCGTGAAATCGAAAAGGTATTTCTGGTCGCGTGCGGCGGTTCGTCCGCCCTCATGTACGCTAGCAAATACGCTTTAGACCATGAAGCGAAGACGATTGATTCGGATCTGTATAGCTCGAATGAATTCATCCACCGCAATCCCGCGAAACTGGGCGGGAAATCACTCGTCATTCTCTGCTCCCATTACGGCAAGACGGCGGAAACGGTGGAAGCCGCACGCTTTGCCCGCGAAAAGGGAGCATTGACCGTCTCTCTCACTTTCGAGGCAGATTCCCCGTTGGCCCAAGCGTCGGAATTTGTGATCATCTATCAGGAAGGGCGGGAGAATCCTTTCTTGAATGACGCGCACGCAATCATGTATGAACTGGTATTTGGTCTTTTGCACATGAAGGAAGGGAATCCGAAATACGATGTGATGATCCAGTCTTTAGCTGATTTGAGACCGGTCATCGAAATGGCGAGAGAGCAGGCCCTGCCAGCAGCGAAAGAATTTGGCCGTTCCTACAAAGATGCCAAAATCATCTATACGATGGGCAGCGGGGCCAACTATGGGATCGCTTATTGGTTTGCGATTTGCATACTGATGGAGATGCAATGGATTCATTCCCATGCCATTCATGCCGGCGAGTATTTTCATGGACCTTTCGAAATATTGGATAAAGAGATCCCGATCATCCAGCTCCTCGGATTGGATGAGACTCGCCCTTTGGAGGAGCGCTCCCTAGACTTTTCCCAGCAATACGGCGACAATCTCATCGTCCTGGACGCCAAGGAATTTGATCTAAGCATTGTGGACGAAAGCGTGATAGGTTACATCGCTCCCCTCATCCTGCATCGGGTTTTGCGGGTCTATGCGGAGGAGCTGGCCCAAGCACGGAATCATCCTCTCAGTACACGCAGATATATGTGGAAAGTTCCTTATTAGCGCAGGGATATAAAGAATAGGGCGGCGCCTCCAACGGGAGAAGGACGAGATTTCTTTTCACGTTATGGAGGCGCTACTGTGCGTTTCATTTAATGGTCATAGGAGGAGAGAAAACATGATCAGAGGGATTGTTTTTGACTTTGATGGACTCATCCTGGATACGGAGACGATCTGGTATCACTCCTTTCTCGAGGCTTTCAAACATTTTCAGCTTGACCTGCCGTTGGAAACGTTCGCCTCATTCGTGGGAACGCATGCTACGGACTTTGATCTATACGTGCGAGAAAAGGCAGGGACGCAGGAGAATCTGGTCGTTATCAAGCGAATGGCGAGCGAGCTCCATCACGAAAAAATCAAAGGGTTGGATGTGCGGGAAGGAGTGCGGGAATACCTTGCAGAAGCAAAGGCACTCGGCCTTCGGATCGGCTTGGCGTCCAGCTCCGATCGGGCATGGGTGCAAGGATTTCTTAAGCAGCTTCAGCTTCTTTCCTATTTCGAAGTCATCAAAACCGCGGATGACGTGGCGAGAGTAAAGCCGGACCCTGAGCTGTACGTCGAAGCGCTTCAGGCACTTCATTTGGCTGCTGAAGAGGTAGTAGCTTTTGAAGACTCCGTTGCCGGGGCGAAAGCGGCGATTGCGGCAGGAATACATTGTGTGATCGTTCCCAATCCTGTAACGGAGCAGCTTCCATTTGAAAGGTACGATTTGCGCATGAAATCGATGGCGGAGCTCTCCTTGTCAGAGGTATTGTGGAAAATTCAAAGAAAGCTGAGTGAAGGATCACGTGGCTCTTTTTGAAAAGAAGCTGTTGCTCATTTCGCTTGCCAGCATGCTGTTTTTTGGCTCGATCGATACGTTACGGAGCATCGTGACTCCGATGCTTCAAGAGGATCTGCGTTTAAGCTACCTTCAGGTAAGCGGTGCATTTTCTATGGGATCATTCGGTTATTTGGCAGGTTCTTTTTTAGGAGGACTATCGGTCGACAAAAGAGGTTTGAAGTTCGTAACCTTGTTGGGAGGTATCTGCATTACCGCCGGACTGCTGCTTTACATGAGTTTTGAAAACTATATCCTATTTGCTGCTGGCTTTGTGATTTCAGGCATAGGCGGAGGGATCCTGGAGATCGGCATCAACGGCGCCGTACCAGCCGTTTCAAAATCAGTCGAGGATCAAGCGCGGTATTTCAACTGGCTGCATGGTTTTTATGGCATAGGAGCGACTGGGCTCCCCCTGTTGAGTGTATGGTTCTTACGGGCTTTCCCTGATTGGCGGAGCGGATTTTGGTTTGAGTTGGCTTTGCTTGGGCTCATCCTGCTGTTTGTTTTACTCTTCCCATACGGTAATGTGACAACGAAGAGACAGGAGGTGACTCGTGAACCTGTACCGATCAAAAAAGCAGAGGGGTACCCCAAGCTTGTGGGATTGCTTTTGGCGATCATGACCTACGTGATGGCTGAGGTCGGATTCGCTACATGGCTCCCTTCTTATTTAATCCAGGTAAGAAATGTCACCCTGACAGAAGTAGCGTTCTACTTATCCGGTTTTTATCTCATTTTTACGTTCGGACGATTAAGCGCACATTGGTGGATCAACCGAATTGGCCAAGAGAAGGCGGTTATGTTCAGCTCGACGATGGCAATGGCGACTTTTGGAATAGCGATGTGGGAAAATCAAGCCACCCTCGTATTTTTTGTGGTGTCCGGAATTAGTTTTTCTGCCATTTTTCCAACGATTGCAGCAATAGCCTGCCATTTATACGCAGACAACGCGGGGAAAATCCTTGGGTTTCTGTTTGCAGCTTCTGGAATAGGCGCTATGTTGGCTAACGGCATCATTGGAGTCGTCGCTAATAACTATGGACTGGAAACGGGTTTTTCTGTAATCCTTCTATTTCTTGGAAGTGTGGTCCTCTGTATGCTCTGTGTGATTCGGTTGAACAAGCCAAAAGTAGCTGGTGCAGCTCAGGGGAGACAAGGACCTTGAGTTTGCTAAGCGATGTAAACGAGAATAACAAACAAATGATCCTAGGCTTACAACATTATCTCTCCAGAAGAATGAGTCCTTACTGGGGGGCGATCTTGCCAGTAATTTATCTTGCGTTTTTTGTGTATGGCTATCTCTTTGGATTATTTCATGCAGGTACCGAAGTCTCCATGATTTTGGCGGTGATTGGCGGGACGGCGATTCTTTCCTTGGCATGGGTAAATGGTAGGACAGCTGTGAAGAATCGAAGAAAGAAAGAATTAGAGAAAATGGAGTTGCTGGATTTTTAGATTGGCATATCACACATTAGCCACCTGATGAGGGTGGTTTTTATAGGGGATCCCGTTCGTAGATGCCTGATTCATCATCGAACAGTAGCCGGATGGTTAGATAGCGGAGCAGTCATGGAAAGGTACAGAGCACTGAATGGGCTCGTCTGTTATATGGAGGACGACTTGGATGAATCGTATACCATAACAAAACGCCCTTATAAAGGGCGTTTTGTTGTATGTACTTAGATACAGTTATTTCACGAGATCTTTCAATTCTTTTCCTGGTTTAAACGCAGGCAGTTTGCTCGAAGCAATTTCAATTTCTTCACCCGTTTGTGGATTGCGGCCTTTACGAGCTGCACGTTCGCGAACTTCAAAGTTACCGAAACCGATAAGGGATACTTTTTCGCCATTTTGGAGGGAGCTAGAGATTGAGTCCAAAATTGCGTCTACTGCTTTTGAGGAATCCTTTTTTGTGAGCTCTGTCATTTCTGCTACTTTTGCGATGAGTTCTGTCTTATTCATAAAATCAACATCCTTTCAATTCATATAGAATACATCATACTTGTTTTCATTAAAAAATGGAAGAGTTTGAAGGGAACGTTTGTTTTCTAATATTGATCATGAGTAAAATTGTAACCTTTACATGGCCGTTTTACAACACAATCAGTCGATCGAACCAGATAAGATCATAAATATCCAGCGAATTCCCATAATAATTGAGACATTGATTGAAGGAGGGCATGTGCACATGTCATCAAACGAAAAGAAACAAACGTTACCCGCTCAGCATCAAAATCAGCAGCCGGGTATTGAAAGCGAAATGAACCCGCGTCCCGATGCGTTCTATCCCCACTATAAAGCAAACGGTAAATTACAAGGAAAAGTGGCCATCATTACCGGTGGCGACAGTGGCATCGGTAAAGCCACTGCCATTTGCTTTGCCAAAGAAGGGGCTGATGTTGCCATTGTCTATCTCAATGAAGATAGCGACGCGAAAGAAACTCAGAAACTGGTGGAAGCAGAAGGCGTCAAGTGCTTGC
>JARDZO010000170.1 GCA_029240815.1 Brevibacillus sp. | reverse complement strand
TGTCGGGGAGAGAAAAAGAGAGAATTCGGGGGTATTCCAAAGGAATGCAGCAGCGGATCGGTCTCGCCTGTGCCCTGCTGTCAGATCCTGAGCTGATCTTCTTGGATGAACCGACCTCGGCTCTGGATCCGATTGGAAGAAAAGAAGTACGGGAACTGATCGCCGAGCTGCGGGATCAAGGGAAAACGATCTTTCTTAACAGTCATCTACTAAGCGAAATGGAATCCGTCTGCGATCACGTCGGGATCATCCATCGAGGAGATCTGGTGGTCCATGGAGAGTGGCGCAAGCTGAGTACGGTCTTACCGCAAGTGGAACTAACATTGGAAGCAGGACAGCGAGCATTCATCGAACAACTCCCGCCGTTTGTAAAGGAAACGGAATTCATGCGACATGACGCAGATCAGGAACGCTGGCTGGTCACGCTGGATCAGGATGGCAGAGTACCTATGCTGCTGCAAGCTTTGGTTTCGCAAGGTGCTGCTGTCCATGAAATTATGCGGAAGCAACAGTCATTGGAAGAAGTGTTTTTGTACTGGGTACAGAAAAAGGAGGGGGAAGCACATGTGGCCCATCATGAAAATCACGTATAGGGAGATGATCTCCAAGCGCATCTTTACAATCACGCTCCTGATGTCCCTCGCCTTTTTGCTGTTGTTTGGCGTAGCGACCTGGTACGCGTCAAAAGAAATGGGGGACATGCTCGGAAATAGAGGGGATGCCCTGTTGCAGCAAGGCTTTTTCTCGACACAATTACTGGGGATGGGCCTGTACTTTGGCTCCTTTATTACAGCCCTGCTCGCGATTTTGAGCAGCGTCGGCAGTATCGCCTCGGAGGTAGAGAGCCATCAGATTGATACGTGGTTGGCTCGTTCTCTGCCGCGCAGCAAATATTTGCTGGGGAAGTTTGGTGGATTGGCCAGCATGCTGGTCCTCTATGCGATCATGATGTTTTTAGGATTGCTCGGGATCAATCAGTTCGTCGGGGGAGGCGTGCTGGCTGTTCAAGTCAGCATAGGGCAGATCGTAACGGCTCTCGGCTTTTTCGTGCTGATGCCGATTATTCTTGTCTGTGTTTCCTTGCTCCTCAGCAGCATCACGACGACCGTAACGGGCGGGATCATCCTGATCATTTTGTACGGGATCAGCTTTATTGGCGGATTTATTGAGCAATTAGGTACGATCATCAACCAGAGCTCCCTCATTAACATCGGGATTATTTCGAGCCTGTTGTTTCCGACGGATTCTCTGTTCCGCAAAACGACGATTGCCCTTTTCGATACGGCAGATGATCCGATCTCTTTTGCTTCTCAGGGCTTTTTTGGAAGCACCTCCGCCCCGAGTGATGCCATGCTGATCTATACGTTCTTTTATGGAGCAGCGGCTTTGTGGCTGGCCGTGCGGATGTTTAGAAAACGGGATGTATAAATGAAAAAGAGAACAGCATCATGACTGCCGTTCTCGATCTTTGAAGAGCTGGATCAATGGGTCCAGCTTTTCGTTTTATTGATAGGAATTCATTAATTTTCTAATAAAAAAGTATAGTGATACCAACATAGCTGAGATGGGGAGAAGCAGGTTTCCGATCTGCGCTCCGCCTGGAAACCTGCTTCTCCTGCGAGCTTTTGTGGTTTCTAGCAGCCTGTTTTATACGGATATTCATGGTTCGTACCAATGTCCCATTTAGGGCCCCGTGGAAAGTTCCCATGAGAAGGCAGGTGGAAGAGTCAAGGTTGGCCGAGGAAAAAGGAGAAAAAAGCGAAGATCTTTGGGGCCCAGCCGAAGCGGAATGGAAAAAGAGAAACACGGTCTTACGCGTCCACCTCTGAGATTCACCTTGAATCGGCTACTTTGGGCGCGGTTTCGCTTTTTTCATGGAGCTGTACAGGGATGCCCCCTCAGCAGGGGACCCAAGAAGCTGGAGCATTTTCTCCTTTTTCCTCTCCTCCACTACAGTCTGACCAAATACAAAAAAAGGAAGCGGGTGCATTTTGATGAGCAGGAGGTATAGACTCGTTTGAGAAGACGCTGTGATTTTTATGACTTTAATAGAGGAAATACGGCTAATGTCGTTTATGGCCAATTTCTATTCGCTCTGACTGAACATTGTTATAATGACAGCAATTGATGAAAGCGCATTCGTTTATGAAAACGCGTACGTTTTGAAAGCGTATTCTTCTGAGGGGGAACTGCTCATGCTGTCATGGCTCGGATTTTTAATGGTCGCAGTCTTTATGTACCTGATTATGTCCAAACGTCTATCCGCACTGGTTGCCTTGATCGTCGTACCTGTGATCTTTGCGCTGATTGGTGGCTTTGGGGCAGACATCGGTGATATGATGCTGACGGGTATCAAACAGATTGCACCAACAGGTATTATGTTGCTTTTTGCCATCCTGTATTTTGGTATTATGATGGATGCAGGCTTGTTTGAACCATTGATTGCCAAAATATTAAAAATAGTCAAAGGCGACCCGCTGAAGGTGATTGTCGGGACGGCCATTTTGTCCAGCCTGGTGGCATTGGATGGCGATGGGACGACTACCTATATGATTACGGTTTCAGCCATGCTGCCCCTTTATCAACGACTGGGAATCAAGCCGATGATTCTGGCAGTAGTACCGATGCTCGCATTGGGCGTTATGAACATGGCTCCATGGGGCGGTCCGACTGCTCGTGCGATGAGCGTTCTGAATCTCGACGCTTCGCAGTTGTTTACACCGGTCATCCCGGCAATGATTGGTGGCATGGCTTGGGTTATTTTTGTAGCCTGTATTTTGGGAAAACGGGAGAGAAAACGGCTTGGGGTTATCGACTTGAGTCAAGATCACGCGGTTGATCTGGCTGCGGGGGAAATGGCAGCGGCGGCTGACTCGCTAAAACGTCCGCGACTGATCTGGTTCAATTTGATTTTGACTGTCGTCTTGATGGTTTGTCTGATCATGAGCATTCTTCCGCTACCCATTTTGTTCATGCTCGCTTTTGCTGTCGCTCTGTTGGTCAACTATCCCAAGATGGAAGAGCAAAAGGAACGGATCTCGGCACATGCAGGGAATGCACTTGCGACCGTATCGATGGTGTTCGCAGCAGGGATTTTTACAGGAATTTTGACAGAGACCAAGATGATCGATGCCATGTCAAATACGATCGTTTCCTTGATTCCCGATGCACTCGGTTCCCACATGCCTGTCCTTGTCGCGTTGACGAGCATGCCATTTACGTACTTCATGTCCAATGACGCTTATTATTTCGGTGTCGTTCCGATTCTGGCCAACGCAGCAGCAGCTTATGGTGTAGATCCAGTGGAAATTGGTCGCGCTTCGATCCTGGGTCAGCCGCTGCACGTATTGAGTCCGTTGTTTGCCGCGCAATACTTGCTGATCGGAATGGTTGGTGTGGATTACGGAGAAACCCAACGATTTATTTTAAAATGGGCATTTGGCACGTCAATCGTGATGATTGTCATCGCTCTTTTGACGGGAGTCATCTCGTTGTAAACCTTCTCGCAATCTGGAGAAAAGAGGAAAGAGGAAAGAGGCCTTGGATGGCCTCTTTTTGTTGCATCCGCTCATGTGGAAAAATCATCCCATGCTTGGCTACAATGGAGAAGAGGAGGGAAGGACGTGCGGTTTCACACAAAGCTCTTGATCATGATGGGATCACTCTTGCTAGGCGTGATCGTTCTATTAGGAATCTCTTTTGAACAAATGCTGGACGGTGCTCTGCGCAAGGAAATAGGAACGAGGGCACTCAATACGGCGAAGACAATCGCCCGGATGCCGGAAATGAAAGAGGCTTTTTCAAAACCGGACCCTGCCCGCACGATCAATCCTCTGGTGGAAACAATTCGACTGGACACACGGGCTGCCTTTATTACAGTCGGCAATCGTCAAGGCATCCGCTACTCTCACCCAGACCCCGAGCAAATCGGGAAACCGATGGTCGGTGGAGATAACGAGGCGGTATTCGCCGGAGAATCGATCATTTCGGAAACAGTCGGTTCGCTGGGACCTGGTCTTCGCGGCAAGACTCCTATCTGGGATGACACAGGCAATGTGATTGGCGTGGTCTCCGTAGGCTTCCTTTTGGAAGACATCCAGGAGACGATCCGGCTGTACCGCGATCGAATTGTGGTGATCGGAGCGGTCATCCTTTTACTGGGGATCATCGGAACGCTGTTGATTGCACGAAAAGTAAAAGAGTCTATCTTTGGTCTGGAGCCTGTGCAGATCGGACGTATGTATCAGGAAAATCAAGCCGTACTGGAATCCATTCGGGAAGGGATCGTCGCGGTCAACACGGATGGGGCGATTACGATGGCGAACCATACGGCGATGAGCTTGCTCGGACCGTCAGAAAAACAAGAGCTGATGGACGGGGAAAATAGGGGAATGCTGCGTTCTTTGCGGCTCCTACAAGTCATGGAAACGGGAAAAGCGGAATTTGACCAAGAGACTTTTGTCGGGGGCAAGGCCTTGATCGTCAATCGCGTACCCATTTTGAATAAAGAACGACAGGTCATGGGAGCAGTGGCGAGTTTTCGGGACCGATCGGAGCTGTTTCGCGTGACGCAGGAGCTCTCTCGAGTGAAAGAATACGCGGAGGCTCTCCGTTCCCAGACTCATGAATACTCCAACAAGCTGCATTTGATTTCCGCCTTGATCCAACTGGAATCGTACCAGGAAGCGGTCGATTTTATTTCCACGGAAGTAAACGTCCACGTCAGCAGCACTCAGATGATTATGCGCCTCGTCCCTGATCCACTCATCGGAGGATTACTGCTCGGAAAGGTAAATCAGGCCAACGAACGGAAAATTGTGCTGACCATTGATCCGGAGAGTCATTTCCGCGAGATACCGGCTGCGATTGACCGATCGCTTTTGATTGTCATTCTGGGAAACCTGATAGACAATGCGATGGAAGCCGTCTGTGCTCCGGGGGGGGTTGACAAAGAAATCACAATCTACTTGGGACAAATGGATGAGCTGCTGCTAGTAGAGGTAGAGGATCGTGGACCCGGGATCCCGGAAGAGAACGCCAATAAGGTGTACGAGCGAGGCTTTTCCACCAAGCATTTGCAAAACCACGGCTACGGCCTGTATTTGGTAAAAGAAGCGGTGGAGCAACTGCATGGAACGATTACCCATGCTGGGAATCCGCAAGGGGGTACAATCTTTACTGTCATGCTTCCAAAAGGGACTCGTCCGGTGAATGAAAGGGAGGATCGGCACGATGAATCAGCACCATAGCGATGAAGCGAACCGCATTCGTGTGCTTATTATAGAAGATGATCTGAGAATTGCCGAGGTAAACCGGCGCTTTGTGGAAAAGGTAAGTGGCTACGAGGTAGTGGGGATCGCTGCCGACAAGGAGGAGGCAAAGGATCAGCTAGAGCTGTTGCAGCCAGAGCTAGTCCTATTGGATGTGTACTTTCCGGATATGAATGGGCTCGAGTTTCTTTCCTATATAAAAGAACAGCACCCGGGTAGCGACGTGATCATGTTAACCGCTGCCAAGGAAGTAGATGCGGTCGTCGATGCCATTCGCTACGGCGTCTTTGATTTCATCACCAAGCCACTGATTTTTTCAAGACTGCAGCAGACCTTGCGGAGCTATCAGGATTTCCGGAAGAAGATTCACGTCTTGAAAAAGGAAGGGGATTCGATCAATCAGGAGGAAATCGACCAGCTTGTTCACGCATCTGGGTTGAAAAACAACAAAGAAAGCAGACCAGTCAAAGGCATCGACAGGATTACGCTGGAGAAGATCACCTCCTATCTGATGCAAACGGAAGAAGCGACAACGGATCAGGTGAGCAAGGAAACGGGAATCAGTCGATCGACTGTGAGACGATACCTGGAGTATTTGGTTGCAATGGGGGAGGCCAATGCGGATTTGTCTTATGGGGTAGTCGGGCGACCGGAACGCGTATACAGACGAGGAAGCAAGGCAAAAGGATAACGACATTGCTATAGAAGAAAGGAAGTCCAGCGACTAGGCCGGGCTTCCTTTTTCGTAGGCTCAGGTAAAGCTGCAGTGAGCTTCTACCCGATAGATTCGCTGTCCGCGAGAAGAAAAGCGCTCTTCGTATTCGGTCATTACGTTGTCAGCAGCGAGCTTGGATTGATGCAGGTCGAACGTGATGTTATGCATCTGGAACCGTTCGCTGGCAAACTGGTTGAGCGAAAACTCGAAAAGCTTTTCATTGTCTGTCTTCATATGAATCTCTCCATCGGACTTCAGCACTTGACGATACGTATTCAAAAAGCTGGCGTAGGTCAGACGGCGTTTGGCGTGACGGGACTTCGGCCAAGGATCGCTGAAGTTGAGGAACAGGCGAGAGATTTCATGATCGGCGAACAGGTCCGTCAAAACAGCCGCATTGAACTGGACAAACGCCAGATTGGGAATCTCACGGTACTCGGTACGTTGAACGGCACGCAGAACGACCTCTGCTTTCAGCTCCACCGCGATGAAGTTCACATCAGGATGACGCTCCGCCAGTGTATTAATGAAGCGTCCTTTTCCACAGCCAATCTCGACGTGGATGGGGTTGTCATTTCCGAACCGTTCTCTCCATTTTCCTTTGAAGGATAAAGGGTTGTCCACGAACGTCGGATATTCTCGCAGGGCCGATTCGGCACCTGGTATGTTGCGCAGTCGCATATGTGCCTCCTTTAAACGAACTCCTATTTACTTTACGATGACTCTCACTAGGTTGCAAGCACGTAGAAAGCTAGAGTAGCGAGATTCGAGTCTGAAGAGAGAATTTGCGCGAGCAATAGGGACTTTTTGTAAGTGAAACTAGGACATAAGTCACGTGTTATGCGGATGTGATGAAAAAAGGTGTGGATAAATTTGGGGGATTTGTGAGGAACATCTTGGTAATAAAATTAACTGAAAATTTGAGGAATGCTTGTAAAATCAGGCGTGAAGGCGTCAAGGGGAAAAGTTATCCAGAAGTGGTTACGAGGATTGGTAATAATTTGGGAATTTAATAGAATCCAGACCAATGGTAAAGTAGAGAACAAGTGAGAGGTCAGCCAAACTTTGCATAAAAATAGCTTCTTGTCGGAGTCATTTTTGAGAGAAGCGATTACGGTTTCGTAGAAGCTTTTATGCGTATCGGAATGTGAAGCAATATTTAGAACATTGCTGCACAAACAAAAGGGAGGATGAACAGCATGAAATTACATAAGGGATTAATCGGGGTTTTGATGGGATTAACTTTGGGATTCACTGCCATCGTAGCTCCACTTCCAGGAGATCAGAATGTGGCTCATGCAGCTTGGTCTCAATCCAAAGCTGACAAAGTCATTAACACCGGGAGGAAATACTTAGGCACACCTTATAAATTTGGAGCGAGCAGCAGCACCACAAGAGTATTTGACTGCTCTTCCTTCACACAGCGAGTATTTAAAGTAGCGGTTGGCAAATCACTGCCGCGTACATCCCGCGATCAAGCGAAAAAAGGTTTCAGTGTATCCAAGAGCAACCTGAAAAAGGGCGATTTGATTTTCTTTAAAGCGAGCACCACCACGACGAACAAACGTATTACGCATGTGGCAATCTATGCGGGCAACAATAAGCTTCTGCATACCTATGGCAAACCAGGGGTAACATACTCCACATTCAAAGGGACGTCTTGGGAAAAACGCTTTGTCTCCGCACGACGCGTACTGTAACTAAATCGTCTGGCTCTCTACTTACTAATACGTTTCACCATCGAATTTGTTTCGAAATGAGAGAATACAAATTCTGTTAGTCTTAACGAAATTCATAATAGCGAGGGAGTTCCCAAAAGTCCAAAAAAAGACGAGGGGGCTTCCTTTTTTTATGCAAGAACAATTGACGATCATACTACTTAGGTAGTATAGTATTTTACGAGGTGAATATTTTGAAAATTCAACAAACGGTTGAAGGCCTAAAAGACCTCGGTTTTACCGAATACGAGGCCAGGATTTATCTCTCTCTCCTCCGTTCCCATCCTTCTAATGGCAATACGATCGCTGTCCAATCTGGTGTACCGACACCAAAGGTATATGAGACCTTGCGCAAGATGCAGGAGCGGGAAGTCGTGTTCGCAGTGGCAGGAGGCGACAAAGGCAATCAGATGCGTTACAGCCCGCTGCCCTACGACGATCTGCTTTCGCGCACCAAAAAAGCGTTTTTGGGAAATGTAGACTTCTTGCAAAACGCCCTCACCGAAATATCAGCGATGAGCGACACCAACTGGACAGAGCTCTTCGTCATAAACGGGTACGCTGCGGTCATGGAGGCAGTGCGCTCGGCAGTGGCGGAGTCAAAGACTGACATCATCATGAGCTTGTGGAGCCAAGAGTTCGAGTATCTTTATGAAGCACTCATGGATGCGCATCAACGGGGTGTTACGATCGTCACTCTGACCTTTGATCAAGCGGCACACGTGCCTTGGCGCAATTTCAATCATCATCATGCCGATCTGATCCGTGCTCGTCACGCAGGAGAACTCAATCTGGTGCTGGACAAAGAAAAAACAATCATTTTCCAATCATCGGCTGAACGCCCCCATGCAGTCGTATCCAGACATCCCGTGACGATCAAGACAACCTTGAACTACATACGCCATGACATCTACGTCAACCGGATTGTTGAGGACTTTGAGGAGGTGATGACACAACGCTACGGTTCAGGACTGGATGGCCTCATCAATGACTTCTGACAGCAGGGTGTCCATTCATCGATTGCGGGTGAATGGGTGCGCACAAATGAAAGCGATTACAAGGAGGGAATGGCATGTCCGACCACGTTTCAAAAGAAGGCACCCGGTCAGGCAAAAATGCTGTCAAATGGCATACTCTGTTTGGTTCGTTTTTTAGCTACACGCTGGATGCGATGGACTTTATGTTTCTGGCTTTGGCGTTGCCCGTCATTATCAAGGAATGGAACATGTCGCTCGGTGATGCAGGATTGTTGGGTACCTCTACCTTGATCGGGGTGGGGCTGAGCAGTGTCGTTCTTGGATGGTTTTCCGATAACTACGGCAGAAGAAGGGCATTGCTGGTGAGTCTTGGCATCTTTGGGCTCTTTACGGTCGCGATAGCGGTATCTCAGACGTGGGAGCAGTTTATGGTGCTGCGTTTCCTCGCAGGTCTGGGGCTCGGTGGAGTGTGGGGAATCGCTTCCGCGTATGTGAGCGAGACGTGGTCTGCAAAGCATCGGGCGCGAGCGACTTCGTTTGTTTTAAGTGCGTGGCCGGTCGGATACGGTCTGGCTGCGTTGCTGGCAGCTGTCATTTTACCCCGGTACGGTTGGAGAGCGTTGTTTGCTTGCGGGCTGGCGAGTCTTTTGGCCATGATTTATATCTACTACTTTGTTCCCGAATCAAAAGCCTGGCAAGAAAATAAAAGCAAGCGCGAACGAGAACTGAATCGCCCCGCCAAGGTGTCGGTCAAAGAACTGTTCAGTGGGGGACTAGCAAAGCGAACGATCTTGGCGACTCTCGTTTCGTGCTGCACACTGACAGCCTACTGGGGAATAAATACGTGGCTGCCGACGTATTTAACCAAGGAACGGGGATTGTCTGTAGACATGATGGGTATGTTCCTGATCGTGATCAACGTCGGCATGTTTATCGGGTATCAGCTGTTTGGCTATGTCGCTGACAAAATCGGCCGGAAAAAGATCTGCATTCTTTCCTTCTTCGGTGCTGCAATCATGATTCCGCTCTATGTATTCACAGAAAACGTGACTGTCTTGTTCTGGATGGGTCCCTTGTTATTCCTGTTTTTCTCGCAAGCGGGTGTATTTGGAGCGTACTTCTCTGAGCTGTATCCGACGCATTTACGCAGTATGGGGGCTGGCTTTTGCTTCAATGTCGGACGTGGTCTGTCCGCTTTTGCTCCATTTTTACTCGGGCATATCGCGACCCAGTACAGTCTTGGAACTGGGTTCGCCCTTTGCGCCATCACATTGATTATTGGAGCTGTGATCACGCTGTTTTTGCCTGAGACAACCACATCAAGAGAGACGACTACCTATGAGAGCGAAGCGACCGTATAAGCACAAAGAGGAGGAGAAGAAGATGACTAGAAAAACGAGACGTATTATTGACCTGAGTGTACTAATGGATCCTGTGGCAAAGGAGCCGTCACCACCGGACATTCGTTACAGCGACCACGAGAGCGGAGCTGTACATGCGGCTCAGCTGTTCGGGCTGCAACCGACTGATTTTCCCGAGAGCAAAGCATGGGCGAATGAAACCATTACACTGACGACTCATACAGGAACGCATGTGGATGCTCCCTGGCACTATTGGCCGACGTCAGAAGGAAAACCGTCCAAAACGATCGATCAGCTGCCGTTGGAGTGGTTCTATGGAGATGGTGTGCTGCTAGACTTTAGCGACAAGCCATCCGGCTATGAAATTACGGTGAGTGATGTGAAACAAAAGCTAGAAGAGATCGAGTACACGCTAAAGCCGTACGACATCGTCCTGGTTCGCTCGGATGCGGATAAACGATTCTACGAGGACAACTACTACCAGTCACATGCTGGGGTGTCCGCGGAGGCAACGCACTGGCTCATCGCCCAAGGCATCAAGGTGATGGGCACGGACGGATGGGGCTGGGATATCCCGTTTTCCATTCAGGCGGCCGACTACAAGAAAAATCCGCGTGAAGGGGTGCTCTGGGCTGCTCACTACGTCGGCAAAGAGAAGGAATATTGCCAGATTGAAAAATTGGCAAATCTGGATCAACTACCAAAGCCGCATGGTTTTACCGTTGCCGTCTTTCCGATCAAGATCAAGGGGGCGAGTGGCGGGTGGGCTCGCCCTGTCGCTATCATCGAAGAATAATTTTGCCGCAAGGAACCATGAAGAAAAGGGGGAGACATGATGAGATTTGTAACAGTTGCAGTCGCTGGGGGAGAGGTTCGCACGGGCTGGGTGACTCAGCAGGGCGTCGTGGATATGAATGCAGCGAGTCAGGGAGAGCTGCCAGCGAATATGCTCGACTTTTTGGCTCAGCAGGAGCAGTATTTGCCATTGGCTCAGAAGCTCGCTCAAAAGGTGCATACGACGTCCTATTCTTTAGAGGAAGTAAAGCTGCTGTCTCCCTTGCCGAACCCGCGCAGTGTGCGAGACTTCATGGCGTTTGAGCTGCACATACTCAATGCGGCTAAACGACTTGGACAACAAATGGCACAAGCCTGGTATGAAATTCCCGCTTTTTATTTTACCAACCATCAAGTGATCCAGGGCACAGGCGCCAAGATTGCCAGACCAGCCAGCTGCGAATGGTTGGATTACGAGCTGGAGATCGCGTGCGTCATCGGCAAAGAAGGCAAAAATATTCGAGCTCAAGACGCTGATGAATACATTTTTGGCTACACCATTTTAAACGATTGGTCCGCACGTGACTTGCAGATGAAAGAATCCAAAATCGGTCTCGGTCCGGCAAAAGGCAAAGACTTTGCGACTTCGATTGGTCCGTACCTCGTGACAAAAGACGAACTAGAGCCGTATCGGACAGGAGATCGGTTTGATCTGGAGATGGTCGCCAGAGTGAATGGGAAAGAACTCTCCCGCGGCAATTTCAAAGACATCTATTACACCTTTGGGCAGATGATCGAGCGAGCGTCAGATGGAGTGACGCTGTATCCAGGTGATGTAATTGGCTCAGGTACGGTAGGAACGGGTTGCTTGCTCGAATTGGGGCCTGACGTGCATCGCTGGCTGGAGCCGGGAGACAATGTGCAGCTCGAAATCACCGGGCTCGGTATTTTGGAGAATACCATCGAATAGTGGATCAGCAAAACCCCCTTACGAGGAGAGTAAGGGGGTTTGTCATTTCCTGTGTGATCAGGAGGAACTTTTAGAATTTCAGAACAGCGCCTGTGCTCGCATTGGTAACCATTTTGGAATAGCGAGCCAGATAACCGGTTTTCACTTTTGGTTCAAACTCTTTCCAGCCTTCTGCACGGCGAGCTAGTTCTGCTTCATCTACATGCAGTTGGATCGAACGATCTTCCAGGTCGATGGAGATGATGTCTCCGTCCTGTACAAAAGCGATCGGACCGCCTTCTGCGGCTTCAGGGGATACGTGACCGATGCTGATTCCGCGGGAAGCACCTGAGAAGCGTCCGTCGGTGACGAGTGCTACTTCCTTACCC
>JARDZO010000434.1 GCA_029240815.1 Brevibacillus sp. | reverse complement strand
TGGCATCCTCGAAGAAACATACCCATCAGTATTTGTAGTAAAGCTAGACGATGATCAACTTTTCGAGCGGGTTTCTTACAGCTATGCGGACATCTTGACAGAAACTGTAGAGTTGACGGTGTGCCGTGAGAATCAGCACATCCGCATCACATTTGTACAACAGTAGAGCCCCCCGGGTTCTACTGTTTTATTTTTACGATAAGAATTTATAAAATTCTTATTCGCATAAGTGTAACTACGGCTACGCCAGAAATGGCGTAGGCAAGTTTTCTAATGCCAAATATTCGGTTGCTGACGGCCACCTCAAAATAGATTGAAGCGCCCCTTTGTTGCACACACTACTTGTGTCAACGAGAAGGGGAGGATGTTATGGGTCGCAGACGAGGCATTATGTCTGAGCAGTTCAAGATGGAGATCGCCAAGGAGCTTGGATTTTACGATACGGTGAAAGCCGAGGGCTGGGGTGCCATCACGACGCGTGACGCAGGAAACATAGTCAAACGCGCTATTCAGATTGCCGAGGAAGCATTGGCCAAACAGCATACTACATGACTCGTTGGCGAGGCCGGGGAAAACCCGGTCTTTTCTTTGTACAGATAGGAATTTATAGTTTTTCTATCCAGTATAAGTGCAACTAGGTATTCGCCAAAAAGCTTGGCGTAGCCGAGTTTTCTAAAGATCGATATTTTCTAAACCGTCATAATCTTCCCGATCATATTGTTTTATGCGATCGAGTGGCATGGAAGAGAATGCCTATGCTACAATAAGAGACTAGGAAATTTAGAACGTAGGCAGAGGTGAACAACGTGCGTATCTCGGTCAAAGCTCCGGCCAAAATCAATTTAACTCTTGATGTTCTCGCCAAGCGGCCGGACGGTTATCACGAAGTGGAAATGGTGATGACTACCGTAGACTTGGCGGATCGTGTAGATCTGACTCTACGCGGAGATGGAGAGATAACGCTGGACTGCTCTGCTAGCTTCGTACCAGATGATATCCGCAATCACGCGTATAAAGCAGCGGTCCTATTAAAAGAACGCTATCATGTACGCGAAGGCGTGCATTTGTATATCGATAAACAGATCCCCGTTGCAGCGGGCCTGGCAGGGGGCAGCAGTGATGCAGCAGCAGCGCTGCGCGGGCTGAATCAATTATGGAATCTCGGGTTGAGCCTTGACGAGTTAGCGGCCGTGGGAGCTGAGATTGGCTCTGACGTTCCATTCTGTGTGTACGGAGGAACGGCGCTGGCAAAGGGTCGCGGCGAACAGATTACCCATCTGGGACCTCCAGCACCGTGCTGGGTCATTCTCGCCAAGCCACCGATTGGTGTGTCGACAGCAGATGTATACGGGAATCTGCGAGTGCCGGAGATTGCCGACCATCCACCGACGGGTGAAATGCTGATGGCAATCGAGGACCAAGACTTCTCGTTAATGTGTCAATCTCTCGGAAATGTGCTCGAAAATGTCACGCTGGCGCTCCATCCGCAAGTACGGCAGATCAAGGAACTGATGATGGCATCAGGAGCTGATGGTGTACTGATGTCAGGGAGCGGTCCTACTGTATTTGCACTCGTACAGAAGGAAGCTAAGGTGCATCGGATATACAACGCATTGCGTGGATTTGTGAAAGATGTATTTGTTGCCCGAATGTTAGGTGCGCAAGAAGGGGAAATGCTTGCATGAACCCGTATATAAATGATACATTAGCACCATAATATTCGGTTTTGGAGGAAGAGCTATGAAGAAATTGCGTAGAAGTGCTCGTCTTGTCGATATGACTCAGCACTTACTCGCCCATCCCCATACGCTGATTCCGCTCACTCTGTTTGCCGAACAATACGGGGCGGCGAAATCGTCGATTAGTGAAGACTTGTCAATCATCAAAGAAGCGTTTGAGGTTCAGGGTGTTGGCTTGTTGAAAACGGTGGCGGGAGCGGCCGGTGGAGTGAAGTTTATTCCCCAGGTCAAAACAGAAGAAGCCCTGCTTTTCGTGCAAGAACTGATTGGTCAATTGGCTAATCCAGATCGTCTCTTGCCAGGTGGGTACCTGTACATGTCCGATATTCTCGGCAATCCGTCCACTATGGCGCAGATTGGCAAGCTGTTCGCTACAGCTTACTCGGACAAAAACGTCGATGTGGTCATGACGGTGGAGACCAAAGGGATTCCACTCGCTTATGCGACAGCGATGTTTTTGAATGTCCCTGTGGTCATAGTGCGCCGTGACAACAAGGTGACGGAAGGTTCGGTCGTAAGTATTAACTACGTTTCAGGGTCCAGCAAGCGGATTCAGACGATGTCACTTGCTCGTCGCGCACTGGCCGAGCAGTCTCGTGTCCTGATTGTGGACGACTTCATGAAGGCAGGCGGTACGCTGCGTGGCATGATCGACCTGTTGCAAGAGTTCCGTGCTACTGTAGTAGGGTGCGGAGTATTGGTAGAAACGACAGCTGACGTATCTGAACGCTTGGTCGATGAATACGTGTCATTGGCCAAGCTGCAGGATGTTGACATCAAGGGTAAGCAAATCGAAATCGAGCTCGGAAGCTTTTTTGGTAGATAGGAATCCGTAAGTTCCTGTCTACAACAGTGCAGCTGCGGCTCTGAAAAGCAAATGCGGAGCCAGGTTTTCCAAAATAGAGGGGAGTAGATCCACATGGCAATCTCTTTTGTTTCCACTGACAAAGCTCCAGCAGCAATTGGTCCATACAGCCAAGCTGCCAAGGTAGGCCCATTCCTATTTGCATCTGGTCAAATCCCGCTGCGCGCGGACGGCACTCTCGTGGAAGGCGACATCGTAGCACAAACCCATCAGGTGTTTTCGAACATCCAGTCAGTCCTGGCAGAGGCGGGCGGTAGCTTGTCCAGCGTCGTAAAGGCGACTGTATTCATCAAAGACATGAACGACTTCGCCCAACTCAATGAAGTGTACGGACAATATTTCGGCGATCACAAACCGGCTCGTTCCACTGTGGAAGTAGCTCGTCTGCCGCGTGATGTGAAAGTCGAAATTGAGATTGTAGCTTATCTGGAAGCGTAAGAAACGCTAGATGATCACAGAACAGCCTCGTGCAAAATGCGCGCTAGGACAGCAGGAATATTTACCCAAAGGGTGGAAATACTCCTAAACGCGTTTTCATAGATAAAGGGAGTGAACTAGATGGAAGTTACAGACGTTAGACTTCGCCGAGTGAATACGGATGGTAGGATGAAAGCGATTGCGTCCATTACAATTGACCATGAATTTGTGGTTCATGATATCCGTGTCATTGACGGAAACAATGGTATGTTCGTTGCCATGCCGAGCAAGCGTACACCGGATGGAGAGTTCCGTGATATCGCGCATCCGATTTCTTCCACTACCCGCGAAAAAATTCAGGCTGCTGTCTTGACTGAGTATGATCGCGTTGGTCAAGAAGAAGAAAGCACGATCGAAGCTGGTGCATAGGTAGAACTAACAAGCACCCTGTCTATTTTGACAGGGTGCTTCGACGTGTGGCTATCAGTAGCATTTCTGCAGGTCCGTAATCATCTTCTCTCGGTTCATTCCCTCTCCAATAAAAACGGCCACCATTTTGGGTCCATGATTTTCAAAAGGAAACAGGTGCACCTGATTATCGGTGTGCTGAAAAGAGATGAGTTGCTCTCTGCCGTGAAACAAGACGTAGCCCTTTGCCCGGTACACGTTTTTGGGCAGGCTGTATAGGAAGTCTTCAAACTTGGCAGCATCTACAGGTCCAGTAAAGGGATAGGAAAAGGTCTCGATGCTGTTGAACAGTGACGGCTGGCTCGCGTTCATTCCAAGTGACTGCTTTAGCCGATCCATCGGTGACATACGACCGATACTCTTTTGGACAGATACGTAGCTGACTGCCTCTCGCTGTGCAGCGAAGTGTTCAGGCAGGCGTGTGACGGATAATAGGGTATGTAGGTCCATGTCGCTTTGGATGGTGAGATGTACGGGAGCATGTGGATTTAGCTCGGACAGCCTTCGCTGCACTTTTTCCAGCATGTCGGCTGGGGTCATATCGACCTTGTTTACTAGTAACAGGTCTGCATATTTCACCTGATTGCGTATCGTTTTCACGAGGGCACTCGTAGACTGGAAGCGTGAGTTGAGCTCCAGAAAGCGGGAGGCATCCACGACGGAGATGATGCCTTTTAAATCAACCGACTCATACAGTTCAGGATGAGTCAATCCATCGATCACATCGATGGGATCGGCGACACCAGTCGTTTCAATGAGAATTTTATCGGGATTCAGCGAGGTAATTACTTCCTTTAGGCTCTCCGTCATTTCCCCCCGAATGGAGCAGCAGATGCATCCATCCAAGAGCTTTTTTACAGGAAATCCAAATCCTTGAAGTTGTTCTCCATCAATATCTTCCTCGCCCATTTCATTCATCACGACCACGACTTTGCAATCCTGCGCACGCAAATGAGTGAGCATTTTCTGCAATAGGGTGGTTTTTCCGCTTCCTAAATAACCAGTCAGCAAGTAGACTTGAGCGCTCATCCAGTTCGACCTCCTTCTCAAATACCCCTATCGACCATCAATATATCACACTTTTCTCAGAAAATTAAATGTTGTCTGATGTTTGTCCAACTTTCAATCAATGTCCGGAAAACGGCTATAATCCTGCATCGATTGTCTTGAAATCCACATATGATTAAGATATAGTCATTGTGGAACTTCTACGATGGAGGGTTGTCATGTCTAAGATCCATGCCGTGGTTCTGGCCGCTGGTCAGGGTACACGGATGAAATCGAAGCTGTACAAGGTCCTGCACCCTGTGTGCGGAAAGCCAATGGTCCAACATGTAGTGGATACAATGGCATCCATGCAGGTGGAGGATATCGTTGTCGTCGTAGGTCATGGTGCAGACGCAGTCCGCGCCAAACTAGGCGAGGGCGTTGCATATGCACTACAAGAAGAACAGTTGGGAACGGCGCATGCCGTCCAGCAGGCAGCGCCATTTTTACAAGATAAAGAAGGCACTACGTTTCTTTTGTACGGAGATGTCCCGCTTTTGTCTGCAGAGACGTTGTCCGCTTTGTTGACCTATCACGAAGAGCAGCAAGCGGCTGCAACCGTATTGACCGCCGTGCTGTCCGATCCTACAGGCTACGGACGAATCGTGCGCGATGAGGCAGGCGAAGTATTGCGAATCGTGGAACACAAGGACGCCTCTTCAGAGGAACGGGCGATCCGGGAAATTAACACGGGCATATACTGCTATGACAACCAAAAATTATGGAAAGCCTTGGCACAAGTGAAAAATGACAATGTACAAGGCGAATACTATGTAAC
>JARDZO010000169.1 GCA_029240815.1 Brevibacillus sp. | reverse complement strand
CCTTCCACAGGTATGCCAACGAAAATCGAGCAATCCGATGTAAACGCTATGATCTATGGTACTCATGGTGATATTCCTAAAGTAGTTTTGGCTCCAAGCACAGTAGAAGAATGCTTCTACGATGCTGTTGAAGCCTTTAACATCGCAGAAGAATACCAACTGCCAGTGATCCTGATGACTGACTTGACTCTCTCCTTGGGTAAACAAACAGTTGTACCGTTTGATTACAGCCAAGTAGAAATCCGTCGTGGTAAACTGATGGCTGGACAAGAATTGCCTGAGAAAGAGCAAAACGATCTGTTCAAACGTTATGAAGTAACAGAAGACGGCGTATCTCCTCGCGTAATTCCTGGACAAAAATACGGTCTGCACCATGTAACAGGTGTTGAGCATGACCAAACGGGTCGTCCATCCGAGAACGCAGCAAACCGTAAAGCTCAAATGGAAAAACGCATGCGCAAACTCGATGGCGTGCTGAAAAACTTCAAAAACCCTGTAACAGTGGATGCACCTCATGCAGATGCTGACGTTCTGGTTGTTGGGATCAACTCCACAATCGGTACCATTCAAGAAGCAAAAGTTCGTCTGGAGCAAGAGGGTGTGAAGGTTAACCATGCCCAAATTCGCCTGTTGCACCCATTCCCAGCTGAGGAAATGGCAGCACTTGTAGCAAAAGCGAAAAAGGTTGTTGTTGTTGAACACAACATCCAAGGACAAGTTACCAACCTTCTCAAACAGCACGTTGGCAACGCAGAGAAGATCGAATCCGTGCTGAAATATGACGGAAATCCGTTCTTACCAAAAGAAATTTATGCTGAAGTGAAGGAGCTGGTAAAACATGGCGACTATGAAAGAGTTTCGAAATAACGTTAAGCCAAACTGGTGCCCAGGCTGTGGTGACTTCTCCATTCAAGCAGCGATTCAACGCGCTGCAGCGAATGTAGGTTTGGAGCCTCAGGATCTGGCAGTTATTTCTGGTATCGGTTGTTCCGGTCGTATTTCCGGCTACATCAACTGCTATGGTTTCCACGGTATTCACGGACGTTCCCTGCCAATCGCACAAGGTGTGAAAATGGCTAACCGTGAGTTGACTGTAATCGCAGCAGGTGGAGACGGTGACGGTTTCGCAATCGGTATGGGTCATACTGTACATGCTATCCGTCGTAACATGAACGTTACGTACATCGTAATGGATAACCAAATCTATGGTCTGACAAAAGGTCAAACCTCCCCGCGTTCCGCGACAGGTTTCGTGACCAAGTCTACACCAGCAGGTTCTATCGAGTCTTCCATTTCTCCAGTTGAACTGGCGCTGTCCGTTGGTGCAACATTCGTTGCTCAATCGTTCTCTAGCGATCTGAAAGGCTTGACTGAGCTGATCGAAAAAGGTATCCAACATGAAGGCTTCTCCCTGATCAACGTGTTCAGCCCTTGTGTTACTTACAACAAAGTGAACACCTACGACTGGTTCAAAGAAAACATCGTACCAGTAGATACAATCGAAGGTTACGATGCCCATGACCGTATCAAGGCTATGGCAACTTCCATGCAATACAAAGGCTTGCTTACAGGTCTGATCTACCAAAACACCGAGCAAAAATCTTACGAATCTCTCGTGAGTGGATTCAAAGAAGAAGGCTTGGTAAATCAAGACATTCGTTTGTCTGATGAAGACTTCGCGAAACTGGTTGCAGAATTTGCATAAGGTTTCGATGAAAAACCTCTCCTTATTGGGAGAGGTTTTTTTGTACGCTCAACGAAGGCTTCGCCAGCGCCAAAGTTTTGCGAAGCCAGTTTTCTCATGTACTTTTTAAAGAGTTCGTCCGCGCCACTGGCGATAAAAGAGCATGACCAGGAAAAAGACGACCAACTGCCCGAAGAGAGGGTATAAGAAGCGCAACAGAGAGCTGAATCCGATGAAACTGATGAAGTAGCAGATGACGAGGATCCCAAAGAGGATGGTCGGCCCGCGAAGACGTGTAACCAAGCGCAATTGTTCCGCTAGACCGAATACGTTGGCAACGAGCGTAGAGAAAATTTCCGCGTACACGAGTATGGAAAACAGGAGAGGAATGCCCCGTCCTAGCCCTTGCAGCAAAGCAATCATAGGCATTTCCGCGTGCTGGATACCGGGCATTTTTGCCGAGAGGGAAGAAAAGGCAAGAATGAGCAACAAGCCAATCCCGAGTCCTCCGATGACCCCGCCTGCAATCAAAGGCTTTTCACTGGTACTGTGGCGTCCCATTGGAACAAGAACTGCTTGTGTAAGAGTGACGTTTAAGGCAACATAATAAAAGGGAGAGCTGAACCATGCCAATGGCCGGGTTGATTCGCTGGTCAGGATCGGGTCTTCCCACGGTTGCGTGTACAGAAAGACAAGGAAGGTAAAGGCAATAAGCATCGGAACGAAGATACTATTGACGCGATGGATGGCAAAGAGCCCTTTTCTCGTGACTACGAAAATCATGAGCATGCTGATCCAGATGCCGACTTGGGAAGGCAATTGAAAGGATTCCCAGAAGATCGCACCCGTTGCTGCGAGCATGACAGATGTAGTCCCGAACAGGACAGTCAGTAACAGAGTATTAAAGACAGTCCCAAACGGATGGCCAAATAAGTACGTACTGACATCTTGGTAAGAATTGGCCTGGATTCGATAGGAAATTAACATAACACGCGTACCTGCCCATATAAATAATGCGGTCGCGAGCAAAATTCCTGCCAAGCCTTGCGCTCCATATTGAACGAAGAATTCTACGATTTCTTTACCAGAGGCAAAACCAGCTCCCACGACTGTCCCGATGTACGTAAAAGCGATCTGCCATGCGGTTCTCCATGATCCTTGCATCTCAGACCTCCTGTCCCACCTTATTCCATCCTATGAATAGGAGTGAGCCGAATATGCGCGTTACTGTCTTAGGTTATCAATCTCCATATCCAGGGCCTGCAGGAGCTACCCCCGGTTATCTCATTGAAACCGATCAGCTCCGCCTCTTGCTTGATTGTGGGAGCGGGGTACTGGCTCAGTTAGGGAAGTATCTTCCCATTTATGAGCTGGATGCCCTGATTCTTTCCCACTATCATCACGATCATGTGGCTGATATCGGGGTACTCCAGTATGGCCTCATGGTTCATCAATTGTTCGGTGAGAGAGATCCAAAGAAGCCACTCCCCATCTATGCTCCCGAAACGCCGATTGCCAATACGGAATCACTTCCCTATCGAAATGCAACGTCTTTTTATCCAGTGCAGGTGAATACCAGTGTAACATTAGCCGATGTCCAGATCCGATTTTTGCGAACGGATCATGGCGATGGCGATCCTTGCTACGCAATGCGTCTGGAGGCAGGGGGAAAGGTATTGGTATATGGAGCTGACAGTGGGCCGGGTACGAATTGGGGCAGTTTTATCAGAGAGGCAGATCTTTTCATTTGTGAAGGGACTTACTTGGATCACAATCTGCCGAAAACACCTAACGGTCACTTGTCAGTACGGCAAGCCGCGGAATTGGCGGAAGAGCATGCCTGCCGTTCCTTATTGATCACCCACCTATACCACGCCTATGATCCAGAAGAAGTATTACGCCAGGCTGCGGCGTATACGGTCGGGAACTGCCATGTTGCGCAAGTTGGCTTGCACATAGCCTTGTAGTTATCTGTCATTACATAGTGAGGAGAATGAAAGGATGTTTCCAAATGTATTGGAAGTAGCACGAAAATTGATAAAGGAGAGAGTGACGGCTGGAGAAACGGTCATAGATGCGACGATGGGCAACGGAAACGATACTCTCTTTCTCGCCCAGCTCGTCCAAGAAACCGGTAAAGTAATCGCCTACGACATTCAACCATTGGCGATGGAGAAGACGAGAGAGCGGCTGGAACGCGAAGGAGTTGCGGACTGGGTTGAGATGCGGCTCGCGAGTCACGAGGAAATAGAGACGGTGGTGGAGCCTGTAGGGGCCATCATGTTTAATCTTGGTTATCTTCCAGGAGGGGACAAAGAAATAACCACCCAGGCTGCCAGCACGATCCGTGCAATCGAGTCAGGGCTCCGAGTATTACGTCCCGGGGGCGTGATGACCGTAATGATCTACTGGGGGCACACAGCGGGAGAGGTGGAAAAAGCAGCTGTGGAATCCTATTGCCAGTCGATTAGTCAATTGGATTACCTCGTTTTGAGATATCAGTACATCAATCAGCAAAACCAAGCGCCCTTTTTACTTGCTATCGAGCGAAGAGAGTTATAGGAAAGATAGGCTCTTTTCCCGGGCAAGCGCAGATTGCGACAGCGAACACACGTAAAACGTGAATCCTGTCAAATCAAGAGATGACTTCTTTCTTTCATCTGACTAAAAATAGGCACGCCCCTGACGATCAAGACACATACCTTATGTTGAGGAATGCAGCAAGGGGGATCTATGTGAACAGAATCGGCATTATGTTAGATTGGGGCATTATGCAGAAAGGAATCAAAGGAGACAAGTCATACGAGCGCTTGACTTATTATGTCGAAATCGGTAAAGAGCTAGGCTTGGAGCCGGTTTTTTTTCATCCCTTTCATGTTCTTGGTGGCGCTGAAAGAGTGCATGGGTACTTTTGGAATGGGAGCAGGCTGGTCCCCCGTCTGGTTCAGATCCCGCGCGTGATTCATAACCGTGTCTTGACCGGAGATGCGCGAGCACGGGGTGTGATCCAGCGGTTAAGCAGAAAGAAAACGGTCTTTAATGGATTGGTGGTTCGGGATAAGCGAAAGGTCCATCAGATGCTTTGGAAAAATCCGCAGATTCGCAAGTATTTGCCACACACAGTGCCTTATTCAGGAGAGCAACTAAAGCAGTTTTTGGAGAAGTACCGAGTGGTTTATGTAAAGCCTTCGATCGGATCTGTTGGAATTGGCGTCGCACGGATTGAGAAGCATGGAAACGAATATCACTTTATCGCTTCTAAAAAGAGAAAGACCATGTCACTAAAAAGATTGATGTCTGTCGTGCGTACCTGGGTAGGTGGCAAGCGTTTCCTCATCCAGCAAGGAATCCATTTGGCGAGGTATGAAGGAAAAACCTTTGATATCCGTGTATCCGTTCAACGAAATGGCGAGCGGGAATGGGTGGTAAGCGGGATGGTTGCCAAGGTGGCCAATCAGCAAAACAAACTGAGTAACTTGTCACGCGGTGGGAGGGCTGTTCCTTTGACGACAGCGATTGCTCCGACGATTCCCATGGAAGCGCAAAAAGAGACGTTAGATCGCATCGAGGAAGCTGCTGTTGAGATTGCACAGCAGTACGCTCAGCACTTTCCGTCGCTTGCAGACTTGGGAATGGATATGGGGATCGATGACAAAGGTCACCCCTATTTAATTGAGGTAAACGTCAGGGATCAGCGCTATTCTTTTTACAAAGCAGGGGAAAAGTCAATGTTCAAGCAGACGTACCGTCATCCGATGGAATACGCTCAAACGTTAATTCGCGAGGGAAAGAAACCGAAGAAGTTGCTTGCCTGACGAAGAGAAAAGAAGGAGCAGACCGAAGCGATAAAGCAGTGTCTGCTTCTTTTTTGAGGTAAGAAAAAGAACGGAGGCGTGTGCACCCGTTCTTTATTTGCGTTTATTCAGCAGGAGCTGTATGTTGTTGATCCGCATTTGGAAAAGGCAAGTTGCGAAAATGACGGTAAGCCAGAGCCAAAATCGATTTCCGCGTAAGAATCCCCTGGAAGTATTGCTCTTCATCTTCAATGCAAATAAAAGGATGGTTGATGGAGACCTCTAATGCTTTTAGAAAATCATCCGTGTACTTGAGTCGAGCTATCTTGGTGTCCATGACTTCATCTACTGTATGTTCGGACATCTTTTCCGTCTCAAATCGCTCCAGGCCAAGCGTTTTATTCATGATCATATTGGTGCTGATTAATCCGTGCAAGCGATACTGATGATCCAAAACGGGAATCGCCGAGTAGCCGGATTTGATGAGGACGAGCAAGGCATGCTCAATCGAGTTGCCCAGTTGAACATGAGCTACTTTTGTCGATGCAATGATGAGGTCTTTAATGGGTGTATGTAGCAATGGGATATCCTGATTCATCTGGATCCACCACCTTTTCTGTCGTCTATGGCAGTAGGGTAGCTGCCTGTGGTTCTCTTCTATGATACCGTAAGCAGCGTGCCAGTGGTAGGGTTACATTCGAAAACTTCACCTTGCCCAAGTCTTTCAAGGAAAAAAGAAAAAGCCCGGCAGTTACGCCGGGTCAAGAATCGAGGTGTGGAACAATTGTCCCTGTATTTAGTATGCAAGATCACTTCGCTTTTTACATTAGGAGTTTGGAGGAAAGGCATCCACACATTACGCCTTGTGTGCTTCCATGCGATAAAGCGGTTTGGATTTCGGTTTTCCTCCACCCGTCCAATGGGAGAGAAGCGTGTGCTCGTACAAGAAAATGCAAAGCGGCGGTGTAATGACAAACATTGCCAGCATGATGAGTGGTGTCGACCAGTCCAATCGGAAAATTACATAGCTTTCCAATAAAAACAGGATTAACGGGTGCACCATATAAATGGCCATGTTTTGTTTCGCCAGTCGGGATAACCATTTTCCGATCGTAGGTAAAGCGCCTACATATCGTGAAAAGGAATAAAAGGCGATCAGAAAGCTCAATGTGTAGACCAAGTACAGCGGGTCAAATATATTGAGGCTCTCCGTGTAGCTTTTCGAACCATTCAAGTACCGAATCATAATCCATGCCCCAGACACGATGGTAACCGCATAGGAAATCGATTGCAACCGGTATGTCCAGTAACGCCATTTGTCCAGATTTAACCCAGCGTAAGCTCCGAGTGCAAACGTGAAAATGTACATGTAGAAATAGTTCTGACCGGCTACATAGCTATGTTGGACAAGGGCTAGCAACGGATTTGCCGACCAGTCGAACGCCCAGATTTGATCCACAAAAAGGGCTTGGTAGAGCATGTATAGTCCGATTTGTCCAAGGAATAAGACAACTAGAACTTTCATGGACATGTAACGTTCAATGAGCGGCTTCGTCAAAAAGAACAAAACATTCATTTGTAAGTAGAGCGGAATGTAATACAGGTGGTAAAAAGAACTGCCTGTAAAGAGACTGTGAAAGAACGGTCCAGCCAACTCAGTCGGATTGATGGTCTGCAATTGAAATCCGGTAAAGATCGCCGTCCAAATCATATAAGGAAAAACGATGACCCGCCAGCGCTTACGCCAAAACGCTGCCCAGTCCATTTGCTTTTTTTGATGCCAGTAAAACAGGAGCATTCCTGTCGCAAAAATAAACAAGGAACGACCAAATCTTAATAATATCAAGGATATCGCTTCGAAATTACCGTTCCATGGGTAATCCGATTGGTTTTCAATGAAAAAACCCAGGATGTGAATGATCAAAACTGTACAAGCCCCGAAAACAAAAAGGGCATTCAGATCCTGAAAAGTCCCCTTTCGATTGCTTTTCATATGTCCTCCATTATTCTCGCCGACAGCACCTTATGGAAAGTGCCCACCTGGTTGTCAGTAGAACAAGGCCTTTATTCAGGCAACTTCCAGTCTGGTGCAGCCAGTTCTTTTGCTGTATAGGAAAACAAGTGCAAGCGCGCAGAAAGATGCTGCTGCGCATCCCGGTGTAAGTCATCTTGCACCGTAAAAGGAGTAGGCGACACCGGCCACTCCGTACGTATCGTGGAAAGCAGGCGAGCTTTCACATCATCGACCGTAACGAGTTTCTCTGTCAAACCGGTTATGCTGCCAACCGTAGACCCATCAATACGTGGGATGGGCTTGTGGTTCTCCATTTCTTCCAATCCAGCTACATGATAAAAACGTTCCATCCACTCGCCGCGAGGTCTCTCGTCCACGTTGATACAGAGCTGAAGAATCGAGCCGTAGCGGGTACGTCGTTGGGCCATGCCCCCAATTTTTTTGCCGTGTAGGGAAAAGTCGTATTCACCCGCACAATAAGAGCCGGCTACTTCGCCAAATTGAATCGACCCGTAATCGCGCAAACCCACCGTAAGAAGTTGAGCGACAAAAGAAAAGAACGAATCAATCGAGATCGTCGTATCCGGCAATAAACAGGCTACATTCAGTACGCCAGCATCTAAAGGCACACAGGCACCTCCAGAAGAACGGAGCACACATCCAAAGCCATCTTGACCAAATTGACGGAGTGCATTCGCTAGATGCGGTAATTTCGCGTCACGGCGTCCCAGGTAGAGTGCTTGATCGTACACCCAGAGGTGAATGATAGGCGGTGAGTTGTGATCACGCATGCCGGCAGCCAATGCTTCATCCCGAACGAGCGGTTCGAGAGGACTGCCCTGATAGGTACCCGAGTCCATCCATTTGAACGGTTGATTGATAGAAAATGACATTGTGAACTCCTCACCGAACAAGAATAGGTACCATTATACAACTGAACCGCGTTCATTTCTAGGTATTAGACGCCCTTTTTTCCAAGTGGTAAATGATGCTTTCTTTCGTATGTATGAAAACGCCCGACACGATTGCATAAAAGTGTCGGGCTTCGTCATTCATGTTACTTTACTTCTTGAAACGAAAAATTATCCAGATACGTCATTTCGCGAGGCGTGTCTTTTGTTGCTTCACGTTGCAGGTACAATCCTAGCTTCGTTCCTTCTTGTTTCATTTGTTGCTGGCCAAACAAGAACTGTCCGTTCATGTAGATGGATACGGAACTTCCATCCACGACCACTTTCAGACGATTACTCGACTTCAGTTTATAGGAGCCAGTAGCGATCCAATCAATATTGTCATCGTTCACATTGTTTACTTTGCCCAGGACTACGCGGTCTTTTTGAACAAAGACGACGTTTGACTTACCGTCTTTTCCATTGAAGAACAGGCCACCCCAACCTTCTGTGCCAGAGATATTAACATCGACAGACAGTTCGTAATGATTCACTTTGTCTGACTCATTCCATTTCAATGGAAGCAGGTAGTGATCCAGATTTTTATCTGTGGAGATCGCGGTTACCTGTTTGTTGATGACTCCCCAAGAACCATTTGCCTTGTCCGTTTGCCAGTTCTTTAGATCGGTTTCAGAGAAAGCGTCACCGATGTTAATAGGAGTTGGTTTGGGTTCTTCTGGAGCTGGGAAAACCACTTTTGTTTCGTCATCGTCTTTACGATCAATCAAAGCACGGTAGAGCAGGGAAGCTGCTTCCGCACGGGTGATTGGATCTTGAGGACGGAAATAGTTATTGGAGCCTTGCATGAGGTTCGATTGGATGGCGATAGCGATATAAGAGCGAAGTGCTGGCGAAATATCGTCGTCATCCCTGAACTTTTTCAATTGATTCAAATCTGCTTTGTATTTTTTGTCGTATCCGAGCAATCGAACCAGTGCTACCGCAATGTCTTCACGTACAGCAGAGTCATTTGGCTTGTACGTGTAAGTCGAGCCCGATTTGTAACCAGTCAAGTATGGCTTGGCGTATTCCACATAGTAGAATGCCCAGTGAGACTTCGGCACATCTTTAAAGGTTTGAGTTATTGAGCGCTTATTGATGTCGACATCGGCTGCCGCAATCATGATTTTAGCAAACTCAGCACGGGTTACTTGGTTGTTAGGGCGGAACGTTCGGTTGTCGTAGCCTGCGATAATGCCTTTTTCTGCCATCTCAGTAATTTCTTTATACGCCCAGTGACTACGCGGGACGTCTGAGAAAGATGAGTTGGCGGCACTTACAAAGGGAACGACAGTCAAGAACATCATCACCGATAAAAATAAGGTTAGTGCTCTTTTCATGTAGAACCTCCTCATTTGGGATTGTGATTTGTGTCTGGCTGTTATTCTGACGATGGGTGGGAAGGGAATGTTGCACGAAATAAAATCTTTTTTGGTAAAAATGGGTAAAGAGTCGCTGCGAGGTAGTCGAAAATCAGGATTCTAATCCCGATTTCTCCAAGTAGCTGTAATTCTTTAGGCACCGATACGTCCGTGGCAATCACGATACTCGAGCACTCAATCAATAACGTAGAGGCACCTCGTTTCGCTTAGCTATCCCTCGTTGCTCCCATTGATCGAGGAATGGCGGCAGGACTCTAGAACCAAAATGGAGGAATCGCCATCCTTCATTCAACCAGACAGTCAGACCGAAGCCTGGAAAACAATCGTGGAAAGTACGGCGGTTGAGCCAGCCAACGGGGTATATGCACTGGTGTATATTCATCACAAATGAGCGCTAGTTGAGTGCTCTTTTTTCTATAATGATGGTCATTTTTTGATAACGAATGGCTAAAGTAGGTTTTGTACATATTTTGCCTCATTATGCATTAGCGATGTATCGCCCAAAATGCTATAATTCTGTATTGGTGACTATGACAATTAATCTCTAGTTGAGGTGATACATCATGAAGGATACGAAAGAGGCGACTCCGGACTTAAAATCCGCTAAGTCTCCGAAGACCACGGCAGACTTCGCGAAATACTTTCAAGCCCCTTCCCTTAAAGAAGCAAAGAAACGGGGTAAGGAAGATATTTTAGTGCATTACGACTTTACCATCTCGGAAGACATGCGGGATATTGGGAAAGGGAAGCGCTACCACGTACGCACTTACGGCTGCCAGATGAATGAACATGATTCCGAAACAATCTCCGGCATTCTCGAGCAGATGGGATACACAGCGTCTGAGGAGATCGAGGAAGCGGATGTCATTCTTTTCAACACCTGTGCGATTCGGGAAAATGCAGAGGACAAGGTATTCGGAGAGCTGGGTCACATGAAGCGTCTGAAGCACAATAATCCGAACCTCATTCTCGGTGTGTGCGGTTGCATGTCGCAAGAAGAAAAGGTCGTCAACAAGATTCTGAAGAGCTACACCCAAGTCGACTTGATTTTCGGCACACACAATATCCACCGCTTGCCTGAGCTGCTGCGTGATGCGATGTTCAGCAAGGAAATGGTGATCGAGGTATGGTCCAAAGAAGGCGACATCGTCGAGAACATGCCGAAGATCCGTGAAGGAAACACCAAAGCCTGGGTGAATATCATGTATGGCTGTGACAAGTTCTGTACGTACTGCATCGTACCGTACACGCGCGGGAAAGAGCGTAGCCGCCGTCCCGAAGACGTTATTAGTGAAGTACGGGATCTGGCACGACAAGGCTTTAAAGAAATCATGCTGCTCGGGCAAAATGTGAATGCGTACGGCAAAGACTTCGAAGACATTCAGTATGGCTTTGGTGATTTGTTGGACGAGATCCGCAAGATTGATATTCCGCGAATCCGTTTCACCACGAGCCATCCACGCGATTTCGACGATCATTTGATCGAAGTGCTGGCTAAAGGCGGCAATCTGGTGGAACAGATTCACCTGCCAGTGCAGTCGGGTTCAAGTGATGTCCTGAAGCGGATGGCGCGCAAGTATACGCGTGAACACTATCTGGATCTCGTGCGTAAAATTAAAGCGGCGATCCCTAATGTTTCTCTCTCCTCCGATATTATCGTTGGGTTCCCAGGCGAAACGGATGAGCAATTTGAAGAAACGATCACGATGGTCGAAGAGGTCCGTTACGAATTTGCCTATACCTTCATCTATTCCCCTCGGGAAGGTACGCCAGCGGCCGTCATGGAAGACAACGTACCGATGGAAGTGAAAAAGGCACGCCTGTATCGATTGAACGAAGTCCTGGCGAGAATCGGCCTGGAGGAAAACAAGAAGCTGCAAGATCAAGTACTGGAGGTTCTAGTGGAAGGCGAATCGAAAAACAATGCAGAAGTATTGGCTGGACGTACTCGCACCAACAAACTGGTTCACTTCAGAGGAGATAAATCTTTGATTGGCCAATATGTGCATGTCAAAATAACAGATGCGAAAACGTGGACACTCCACGGAGACATCGTTACTACTGTCGAGGTGTAAAGAGATGGAACAAACCAATGTATTCACACAAAAAGAAATTCTAGACAAAGCTCGTGAACTGGCATCGATGATTTCCCGTACAAATGAAGTCGACTTTTTCAAACGCGCAGAGCTGCAGATCAAACACAACGAGCGCGTGCAAGAACTGATTGATTCCCTGAAACAAAAGCAGAAGCAAATGGTCATGTTCGAGTCCATCAACAAGCCTGAGCTTGTGAAAAAAGTGGAAGATGAATTCAATCAGATGCAAGATGAGCTGGATGCGATCCCGATTGTGAACGAGTTCAAGCAATCCCAAGTCGACGTCAATGACTTGTTGCAAATGGTCACCAACGTCATTACGAATACCGTCTCTGAGCGAATCATTTTGGACACGG
>JARDZO010000433.1 GCA_029240815.1 Brevibacillus sp. | reverse complement strand
TACTCCTGCCCACCTTCTTGTTATCGGCTAAAATGATCCGATGATCCATACCAGGAAACTGCAAAAGGTAGGTTTGGGTTTGCGCTCTCCATTGCATGCGTAAAAACTGTTCAGCCATCTGCTGATCAAATCCCCAGGCCGCAATTTCATCCGCCCGGGTAGAAGCAAATAGTCGGAATAAAAAGGGATGATCATCGTTTTCACAAATAGGAACGGTCTCTATCATATTTCACCCAGGCCATATCCGACATATGTACTGCGACATTATTCTCAATCCCATTCTATTTAATCTGATTTCTCTCGTCAATCGGATTCTTGACTCAAGTGATAGATGACGAAATAGAGTACGATGGTATAACATGGATATATGACTTCGATTTTTATTTTCAGTTGATAGATTGTCCTCATATGAAAGGAGATTGCGGAATGGGTCTCAAATTAAGCCGGCGCTCTTTTATTAAGACTGGTGTCGCAGCAACCGTTACAGGTTTGTTTTTTGGAGATGCCTCTTGCGCACTGATGCCTGTTCAGACGGCACGAGCAGCTTCCCTTCCCAAAGCGACCAAAAAACCGGACGTCATCGTGATTGGTGCAGGGATATCCGGCTTGGCTGCTGCACACTACCTGCGCAAGAATGGATTCCAAGTCATCGTCCTGGAGGCTCGTGACCGGATCGGGGGCCGCATCTGGACCGATTACGAGAAAGGTTCGCCTACTGAGCTCGGAGCCTCATGGCTTCACGGGATCAACTACGGAAACCCCATCTCCTTTTTGACGCAAACCTATGAGCATCAACAGAATGACTCCTCCTCCAAAGGATTTGACCAGATCTTTCGCAAATGGACGCAGGAACTGGACATTCGGCAAAACCAAATCGTCCACCAGATTCACCACGATGACAATGGAGTCCGAATCGCTACCTACAACGATGTTTTCCAGGCCAAATACGCAGTCGTCACACTCCCGCTCGGAGTATTAAAAAGTGGCAGCATCACCTTCCATCCTGAGTTACCCACCAACAAGCAAGAAGCGATCAGCCGACTGGATACCGGCTTGATCAACAAGCTCTATCTCCACTTCCCGTATGCATTTTGGGATCAGGACAGCGAGACGATCACTCTACCTACAGCGAATGGCAAAACAGAGGAGTTTCTGAACCTTTACAAGTATACGAATCAACCTGTGCTGCTCGGTTCGTTTACGGCAGCAACAGCCGCGAGCATGGAAAAGTGGAGCGATGAGCAGATCACTCATTATGTGATGGACGGTCTGATACAAAAGTATGGCAGTGGCATCCCGCTTCCAACTGCCAGTCAAATGACACGCTGGGCATCCGATCCTTACTCTCTTGGTTCCTACGCGTTTCACACCTCTGACTCATCGCCCGAGGATATGCTCGCTTTGGGGGAAAGTGTAAACAACCGACTCTTCTTTGCCGGAGAAGCTACCAATCCTGATAACTACGCGAGTGTACACGGAGCATACCTGACAGGCTTGCGGGAAGCCAAAAAAATCATGAGCCTAACCTAGCAAAAAAGACAACTTCTTCGTACAGAGGTTGTCTTTTCTACGTTCTATAGGGCCCGCTCCAACTGGATATCTAGCGGTTCTCTGTCATAGATACTCTGGTTGATTTCCTTTGCCAAGCTGCAACCGACTGAGCGATAGAACTGCTGTGTCTCAATCGAAGGGTGTGCGGCTATATACAGCTTGGCAGCGCCCTTGCTCTTTGCCTTGTCGCAGCAAAGGGCAAACAATTCCTTTCCAATCCTTTTGCCCCTGCATTCATTGGTTACGTGGATATAAGGAAGCTCCAGGTATTCATTTTGGCTGCCGAAGAATGTCCCCTCTACATTGCCGAAGCCGACTAACGTATCCGCTAGATATGCTCCAACGACTATTCCCCCGTGTTGTACGCAACGTTGCAAATCTTGCAGGACCAACTGCTTTTTGACCTCATCCCACCGCTCCACAAAGTAGTCATCTTTTTGCTTCCACTGACCGTCTTCGATATACCAGACGCGATGGGTTTCCTGATAGCGGTTGAATCGGCTGAGCAAAGTAGCGTCCAGATCCTTCAGCTCTAGCTCTCTGTACGTGATTTCTCCCATGGCACTCACATCCTCGTAATTGATTGAAGAAGATTTAACATGCTAGCACAGGAAACGGGCTCTAGGGTTGATTAAACAAAAGGAATTGTGGAACAATGGAGCTAGCAAGATGAACTCATTTTTTTGTAAAATGCTATCGAAAGGGAGTCCTCTCCATGATCGCAGAACGCTTTGTCCGGGAGACACGCACTTTTAAAGCAAGTCATGTCCTTCCGCCAGACACGAACAACCACAACACGCTCTTTGGGGGGAAGCTGATGTCCTATATCGACGACGTCGCTTCGCTCTCCGCTATGAAACTCGCACGTGGTCCAGTGGTGACCGCATCCACCGATTCCGTCGATTTTTTGCAGCCGATCCCGGTCGATCACGAGGTATCGCTCGAAGCCTTTGTCACCTGGACGCACAAGACCTCGATGGAAATCTTCGTCAAAATCGTCGCAGAAGACTTGCTCACCGGTGAACGAACCGTTTGCGCGACATCCTTCTTGACCTTTGTCGCGCTTGGGGAAGATGGAAAACCGACGCTCGTGCCAAAAGTCATCCCCGAGACGAAGGAAGAAATCTTCCTGCACGATAGCGCGGCGGAACGAGCAGATGCCCGAAAGCAACGCCGTACCCGCAGCAAGCATTTGGCTGATCTCCTCGGGACCAGCAGACCTTGGGAATCCTAGAATAATCGAACAGTCCCCTTTGCATCTAGAAGGGGGCTGTTGTTATTTTTCGATAGTGCAAGAAGTCTTCCCTTTTTCCGTCCCACTCCGCAGCCTCAGGTTCCACAGAATAGAGTTCGAAGCCATTTTTGAGCAACACTTTTTGTGAGGGGATGTTTGCACGAGTAGTCTTTGCGTACAACTGTGTCATTCCGTAGCGTTCGGCTGCTTCCTTCTGCAACAACTGCAGGGCAAGAGAGGCAACGCCTTTCCCAGCAACTGACTCACCCACACGGTAGCCGATATGCCCGCTTCTCTTTTCTCGATCCATATCTACCAAATTCATTCTCCCAACAATCATACCTGCCTCATCTCGGATCAGAGTAAATAAGGATAGCCCTGCCTCCTGTTCCTCCAGCAGCTGTTCGAGGCTTTGCAAAAAATGCTCGTAGCGATAATAGTCCTCTCCCCGACTGGGAACCATCTTTTCAAAAAACGCACGATTGCTGCATTCAAATTGATAGAGTTCAAT
>JARDZO010000432.1 GCA_029240815.1 Brevibacillus sp. | reverse complement strand
AGGTTACCAAACATGATTTTCCACCCTATTGACATGAAAACCTGGAGCAGGAAGCCTTATTTCGAGCATTATCTGCACAAAGTCAGATGCACCTACAGCATGACGGCAAACATAGACTTGACCCTGCTGCTTCCTGAGCTGAAAAGCCGGGGAATCAAGCTATATCCGGCTGTGATTCATATGATTGCGACAGTCGTCAACCGCCACATCGAGTTCCGCATGAGCTATGATGCAGATGGCAACGTCGGGTATTGGGAAAGCATGTCTCCCAGCTACACCATTTTCCATGACGACGACAAGTCGTTCAGCAGCATCTGGACTGATTACCACAAAGATGTTTGCGAGTTCAACCGTCGCTATCTGGTGGATCTGGAAGTGTACGGTGGCATCAAGCAATTTACTCCCAAGTCCAATGAACCGGCAAACACGTTTCCCATCTCGTGCGTGCCGTGGGTGAGCTTCACTGGCTTCAACCTGAACATCCACAACGAGGGCACCTACCTCTCGCCTATTTTTACGATCGGAAAATACGTCAATCAAGGTGACAGCATCTTACTGCCGTTAGCGGCACAGATGCATCACGCCGTGTGCGACGGTTATCATGCCAGCTTGCTTTTTCAAGAGCTGCAAATGTTGGCTGATGATTTCGCCACATGGCTCCCTGTTAGGTAACTATGCAGAAATAAAGAACGCAGCGACAGCTCCGGACATGACTCCTCATGCACCGGGCTGTCGCTGCGTTTCGTTCGTTTGATTACGGTTTGTCTGGGTCTGGGACTTCTTGGCTTTGTGGCGACTGCGCCCTCGGGACATCTGGCTTTCCTTCGGGGTTGTTGTACAGATACTGCGGCACATCGCCGACAATCAACGAGTGTGTGATCGGTATTTTCGTGGTAACCGTCTGCTCGTCAGTCGCAAATGGAATGACGATGCGCAGGTCTACCTCGACGTAAATGTAGACGGTCGCCAGCACCATGTTGATGCCCGCTTCCTTTAGCTCCGTCTCCAGCTTGGTCTTGACCGATCCGATCGGCAAAAAGGTCACAGGCAAGTCTGGTCCCATGTTTGCCAAAAAGCTGTTGCCCGTTGCCAAGCCGAGCGGAATGGTACGGTCTACCTTTTCTGCTTCAAACTCCTGGAGCTTGTTCTGGATACGGGAAGTGGTCTCCCCAACAATCCGCGCGTACTCCTTGAAGTTAAACTGATACGCCTGAATCTGCCCCTGGTTGTCTTTCTCAATCTGCACGATTTGATTAAAGTCGACGCCTTGTTGGGAAATACGCTTGGTTACCGCATCCGTGATTGCTTCCTTGGCCAACTGCTCCGTCTTTTGCGAAGCCAGGATCAAAAGCGTCGGCTCGAGCCGTTTTTCCAGGAAAACCAGCGTTTGAATCGACAGCACCAAAAAAATGACCAGTGCGATAAAAAACGCCTTCGTTCGGGAAAGCGGGTTCTTCCAACGCCGACGGGGTCGAAACATCGCCACGCCCGTCACCTCCCAATTGGTACATCCTATGGTTAGAGACGGGAAAAAAGACTAACGTTTCCGCAGATAAAACCAACCCAAACCTAGCAATCCCAGCAAAAAAATCAGTTGCGCCATCGCTACCATTCCAAACAAACCAAGCCAGGCAGTGAACGGCGGTGCAACGACAAATCCGACAAAAAATCCGGTTCGGCTAAGCAAGCTCTGCACACCCATGACCCTGCCACGTATTTGGTTATCTGCCTGCTGGAGCAAGGTGCTCTCGTACACTTGCGCCGCTCCCGCAAATAGACCGGCGCCTGCCAGCAACAACAGGACGCTAGTCACTTCCTTCCCTGCAAAAGCAAACGTGACGACCAGCGCGAGCAGCATCGAGGAGACAAACATCCCCTCTACCTTTCTCGTGCTCCAGCGTGCAGCAAAAAAAGAACCCACCATCGCTCCTAGGCTCATCGTCGACCACATAAATCCATGCAAGGCGGCGTCTTTCGAAGCGAGCTGTTCGGCTAGAAATGGCAGACCGTAGTTATGAGCAGACGTGCTGAGCGACTCGAACAGAGCTAGCAGGCTTATCACCAAGAGAATCGGTTGCTTCCCCAGATAAGGGATCGTCGCTCGCAGACTCATCGCTCCCGAAGTTCTCACAGGAGCCTCCGTCAGAGCATCGGCTGACTCTTCGCCCTTCTCGCCACTTTCCCATCGCATTCGCATCAGCACAGCAGCGGACAAGAGGAAACTCGCTGCATCGCAGGCAATGACGATCGAATAACCCGCATGGTCCGTTAGAAATCCTCCGAGAGCAAATCCGACAATGCCGACCAGAGACTCCAATCGAACCGTCCATCCATTGATTCTGAGCAGATCCTCACGCCCAAACATCTGAGGCAAGGATGATTGAAAGCTGATATGAAACAGGCTGTACAGCATGCCTTTGACAAAGGCTGCTGCCACCACTACCAAAGGATGGGGAAAGAAAACGATGGCCAAGACAGCAAGACCCGCTCCCACATCGCTCGCAATCATCATCCTTCTTCTGTCCATCCGATCTGCCAATACGCCTGCTATCGGACTGAACAAGATTCCTCCGACCTGACGCGCTACAAAATAGGCCGTCAGCCAAAACGCGCTATGCTCAAAGGTAAAAATCAACGCGCTGCATGCGATTAAATCCATTCGCGATCCTAAAGAGGACAGCGCATTTACATACAAATACGTCTTCATCTGAATCATCACTCATCCAAACCTCCTGTTCGTAACAGGCGGTTCAGATCGCACGCCCCCGCCTAGCGGGTGCGTACACTGATTATGGCCGTTGACATGCACATGCCTCCTCGTTTTCCTACATTCCGAAATGACTGGCTCGGCAAATCGAACGGGGGCGCTTCCCCAAATCGTCCTGCACGGCGCTCGGCACCGTATGTTCATCTTATCAGCGGACGCCCATGTACGGAAAGTAAGAAATACGCGAAAATGCATTCGCGTCCTTATTCCCATTAGGTCAGACTGTAGTGGAGGAGAGGAAAAAGGGGAAAACGCTCCAGCTTCATAGGAACACCTACTGGGGGTCATCCCTGTCCGGCTTCATGGAAAAAACGAAACCGCGTCCAAAGTAGCCATCTCAGGGAGCTTTCTTCTCATGATTCACCCATGTCCTTCGAAGCGCAACGATTGGGAAAATAAGCTTTTGATCCTTTGAACTTCTTATACCAGTTAGCTAGAAACCACAACAGCTCGCAGGAGAAGCAGGTTTCCAGGCGGAGCGACTCCGGAACCCTACTTAGCGGAACAACGAATTCACGGGATCCAGAAG
>JARDZO010000431.1 GCA_029240815.1 Brevibacillus sp. | reverse complement strand
AGCGGCGATGATCGAAGGCAGCAAATCGTTTGCCAAACGCCTGATGGTGCGCTACAACATCCCGACCTCGGCGTATGAATCTTTTATTGACTACGAATCGGCAATCGCCTACGTGCGTGAGCAAGGTGCACCAATCGTCATCAAAGCCGATGGCCTGGCAGCCGGAAAAGGCGTCGTCGTAGCCGAAACGCTGGAAGAGGCAGAGGAAGCCCTTCGCCAGATCATGGAGGAGAGTATTTTCGGGGAAGCAGGTACGCGTGTGGTCGTCGAGGAGTGCATGTTTGGCGAGGAGCTTTCCTTGCTGTCCTTCGTCGACGGAGAAACCGTCAAGCCGATGATCACTTCTCAGGATCACAAGCGAATTTTCAACGATGACCGCGGCCCGAACACAGGGGGCATGGGGACGTACGCTCCGGTTCCGCAAATGTCTGAGGAGCTGGTTGACCAGATCGTAGAGACGATCGTCAAACCGATGGCAAAAGGAATGGCGCAAGACGGAATTCCGTTCAAAGGCATTCTCTACACCGGCTTGATGATTACGGAGCAAGGTCCAAAAGTGGTGGAATTCAACGCGCGCTTTGGAGATCCCGAGACGCAGGTGATACTGCCTTTGCTCGAGACAGACCTGCTGGAGATCGTAGTCGCTACCATCAATAGTGAGCTGGATGCCGTTGATGTGAAGTGGAAAAAAGGCAGCGCTGTATGTGTTGTGATGGCAGCTCCGGGTTATCCGGGGGACTATCCAAAAGGCCAGCTGATTGAAGGCTTGGATCGCACAGGAGAGAACGTTACCGTTTTCCATGCAGGAACGAAGGCTGCCGAAGAGGGCATCGTCACCAGCGGCGGACGCGTGTTGGGTGTGACCGCAACGGGAGAAGATCTGGAGAAAGCGCGCGCAGCCGCCTATGAAACGGTGCAGGCGATCTCGTTTGAGGGAGCGCAGTATCGGACAGACATTGCCGCAAAAGCAATGCGTCATCAAAATAACAGCCGATAACAAAGCAGCAGCCCAGGCATTTTCGCGCCTGGGCTGCTGTCGTATTCGCTAAATGAGATTATGCTTCGATGTTCTGGCTTACGCTGACAGGGACAGAGGCACGTTTGCGCTGCTTGACAGCAGACAGTCTCGCCACAAAATAAACGATCAAAAACAACACCATTAAAAGCGCCGACAAGCGATACATCATCGCGTAGCTGGTTTGTGCAGCGATGGTGCCGAGCAGGATGGAGCCGACAGCGATACCGCAGTCGATGGAGTTTAAAAAGAAGCCATTGGCCATACCGCGTTGCTCCGGCTTCACTTCTTTTACCATCCAGGCTTGGGTAGACGGCTGGATGCATCCATAGCCAGCACCGTACAAGAGAGCGGAGATAATGAGGATCACATCGCTCTTTACATAGGATAGACCGATCAAGCCGAGAATAATGAAGATGGCTCCCGGAGGAAAGACGGCGATATGCCCCTTTTTATCGAAAAGCTTGCCAGAAATGGGGCGAACGAGGACGATTGCGACCGCGTTGCAGAGGAAGAACCAGCTGATGTGCTCGATATTTGCTTCTCTGCCATAAAGGGCGAGAAAGCTGACCAACCCGCCGTATGTGACGGACATGCAAAAATTCAGGAAAGCGGGCAGCAGAATTTTTTTGTCGTAAAACCGTTTCAGTCCCTTTTCCTGCGCATGTGCGCCCAAAGTAGGCTGTCTGTAAGCTCGAATAATGGAGACGATCGGGAAAATCAACACGATAGCAGCCACGCCAACGGACAGCATGGACCCAAAACCAAACGCGGACAGAACGCCAAGCCCGATCATCGGACCCAAAGCTTGCGCAAGGCTTTGCGACAGACCGTAGTAGCCCATCCCTTCTCCTAACCGTTTGGAAGGGATCGCATTCGTCACGACCGTTGGGAGAGTGGTACTGCTGATCCCGAATCCGAAACCAAACAGGGCACGCATGATGAGCAGAAGAGTCATGGAGCTGGTCAAATAGTACCCGGCGGTTGTAAGACCGACTACACACAAGCCAACGATCAGAATCCTCTTACTGCTTTTACTCTTCAACCACTCGCCCGTAAATACCCTGGCGACGACGGCCCCTAAAGCGAAAAAGCTGGCAGTTAAACCTGCCGTAAAGTCATTAGCTAAGTAAGTTTCCTTTGCATAAGTAGGAAAGGTAGGTAATTGCATTTGAATGATCAGAAATAAAAAGAAGTTACTCAGTGTGATCAGGATAAAATCCTTAGACCACAGTTTCTCTCGCTGTTCTCCCACAGATGACACTCCTATTCTTTTGTATGTCTGTTTACGTTCTCGGCAATTCGGATCAAGGTTTGCCTTAGTATCTGCAGCTCCTCTTGGGTCATCCCGTCGACTACCTCCGAAATGGCCTTTGCTTCAGCAGGTGTTGCCAGCTCAATCCATTCCCGTCCTTTGTCAGAGAGCATGAGCAAATAAGCACGCCGATCCGTCTCGCTGAGCTTTTTCTCGATGAATCCTTTTTTTGCCAAAGCGTCAAGAATTCGCGTAATGGTAGGCTGGTCCTTGGTGGTGCGGATTGCCAGCTCTTTTTGATTGATGCCCTCTTGCTTGCTCAAGCAAAAAAGAACAGAAAACTGCTCCGGCGTTAAATCAAATTCCCGCAGATACGTGGTTACATGCATGACGATTTTCCGATACGTCTTGCCCATCAGAAAACCAATGGATTCATCCTGCCAGTAGTCGTTCAAGGGTCGATCCTTCTTTCATCAAAAATACTTGCTGTGACAATTATATGCTAAACAAGTAATTTTGCAAAGAAAAAGTACCGCCAAAAATTATTGGCGGTATCTTCCTTTTCTTTTGGAGCTCGCATAGACGAAATAGCCCATCACAGCGATTACTCCGACTATGGCAGCGATGACAAACAGGTTGTGGGAAAGCCATTCGTAAAGCGGAGGTCCGTTCAGCATGCCCTTCTCCTCCTAGGAATAGGTTGGATATCGGTGCTCGTCGTGACTGTAGTGTTCGGATTGACTTTTCTCGGTTGTCGATTCTGTAGAGGAGGACATGTTCGAAGCGGAGGCTGATGTAGCCTTGGATTCCTTGTCCTCTGAGCGAAACGATACGATTTCCCTCGCTGCTTTTTCCATAAGCTCATCCTCAGAGGACAGGCGATGGCCACCGGCATGATTTTGTTTCATGGAAGGAGCGGAGCTCGCTTTGCTGCTCTCTGTGCTGCTGGCCTTCGTCTCTACATTCTTGCGGGCGTTCAAGGTACGAGCTACCTGACCCATCACCATTTGAAAGCCTTTGCCTTTCGCTTGGGCGATCATGTCC
>JARDZO010000168.1 GCA_029240815.1 Brevibacillus sp. | reverse complement strand
GACAGAACCAAAATTTGTTCCTAACCAGGCCGTCAATGTACATGTAACCGAAGGGCTCAGCATCAACGTCCGCCTCGTTGACTGCGTCGGCTATACGGTTCAAGGTGCAAAAGGGTTTGAAGACGACAATGGGCCACGCATGGTGAATACACCATGGTACGAGGAGCCGGTCCCATTCGAAGAAGCTGCAGAAGTAGGGACCCGCAAAGTCATTCAGGAGCACTCAACGATCGGGATCGTGGTCACAACAGACGGCAGCATCGCGGAAATTCCGCGAGTGGGATACATTGATGCCGAGGAACGAGTGGTCAATGAACTCAAGGAAGTAGGGAAGCCATTCGTCATAGTAGTCAACTCCACACGACCTCGCTCAGATGAGGCGCAAAATTTGCGTGTGCAGCTGCAGGAAAAATATGATGTTCCTGTGGTAGCCCTGTCCGTGGACCACATGACGGAACAAGAAATCCTGCTTCTCATGAGAGAAGTGCTGTTTGAGTTCCCGGTTCATGAAGTAAACGTGAATCTACCTAGCTGGGTCATGGTGCTGGAGAATGGACACTGGCTCCGCCAGAACTACGAAGAAGCCGTACGTGAAACCGTGCAAGACATCCGCCGGTTACGCGATGTGGACCGTGTCGTCGGCTTTTTCAATGATTATGACTTCGTGGAGCGGGCGTCCCTCGCAGGTATGCACATGGGCCAAGGTATCGCAGAAATCGACCTCTATGCTCCGGATGAGTTGTACGATCGCATCCTGATGGAGATCGTCGGAGTCGAAATCAACGGCAAGGATCACTTGTTGAAGATTATGCAGGAATTCTCTCATGCCAAGCGGGAGTATGATCAAGTCGCGGAAGCCCTGCATATGGTCAGAAGTACAGGCTACGGGATCGCGGCTCCGTCACTGCATGAGATGACCTTGGACGAACCTGAACTTATCCGCCAAGGACCTCGTTTTGGTGTCAGATTGAAGGCGACAGCACCTTCAATCCACATGATCCGAGTGGATGTCGAATCTGAATTTGCTCCTATCATCGGTACGGAAAAACAGAGCGAGGAGCTTGTGCGCTACTTAATGCAAGACTTCGATAAAGATCCGCTCTCAATCTGGAATTCTGATATCTTCGGACGTTCGCTCCATTCCATTGTTCGCGAAGGAATCCAGGCGAAAATTACGATGATGCCGGACAATGCCCGCTACAAATTACAGGAAACTTTGGGACGAATTATCAATGAAGGCTCGGGCGGACTGATTGCGATCATACTCTAAGAATCAGGAGTAAAGTCCTATAAAATGAATGGAGAAATGAGGCATCCGACATGACGGGATGCCTTTTTTTCTTGTATTTCGTTCAATTTCGACATGAGGGGCTTGAATTTAAGAAATCGGTGTATTACTATAAGCTTGTCAGAACGGTAAAAACAACCAATCGTGTATAAAACGGTTCGTTTCGGTTAAGAAAAATAGTAACGGGGACTTGGTGTTCTTTGAGGGGAGGTGAACAAGAATGAACAAAACAGAACTGATTGCAAAAGTGGCAGAAACCACAGAACTCACCAAGAAAGATGCAACCAAAGCAGTTGATGCGGTTCTCGACGCAATTGCGGATGCATTGAAAACAGGTGACAAAGTCCAACTGATCGGCTTTGGTAACTTCGAAGTTCGTGAGCGTGCGGCACGTAAAGGTCGTAACCCTCAAACTGGTGAAGAGATCGAGATCGCTTCCAGCAAAGTACCTGCGTTTAAACCAGGTAAGCAACTCAAAGATTCCATCAAGTAATCGTCACATTCGTGATCGAAACACTTACATAAAAAAATCCACATTTCATCAATGTGGATTTTTTTCTGCCTAAAAGCACTTTACATAGGAAAATCGTGACAGATCTTTTTGTTTTTTTTGGTTCAGTGTGATAAGATGGGCTTGTTTGTCTCAGGTCTCATTATGATAACGAAGAATAAGAGTCTCAAAGTAGGAGGTACCATAATGAACGTCGATTTAGATAAAATACAGCAGGCCGTTCGGATGATTCTGGAAGCAGTTGGTGAAAACCCGGATCGCGAAGGATTGCTAGATACTCCTAAACGTGTAGCGAAAATGTACGCCGAAGTTTTTGAAGGCATGCACATAAACGAGGAAGACTATTTTGAAACCGTATTTAGCGAAGATCACGAAGAAATGGTTCTCGTGAAAGATATCCCGTTTTACTCCATGTGTGAGCATCATCTCGTGCCTTTCTTCGGGAAAGCTCATGTGGCGTACGTACCCCGTGGTGGTCGTGTAGTCGGTTTGAGTAAACTTGCTCGGGCGGTAGATACCGTAGCACGTCGTCCACAATTGCAAGAAAGAATCACATCGACTGTCGCGGATGCTATCCTACGGAAGCTGGACCCTCATGGTGTTGTCGTCGTAGTGGAAGCTGAGCATATGTGCATGACGATGCGCGGAGTGAGAAAACCTGGATCCAAAACGATTACGTCTGCAGTACGCGGTATGTTTGAAAAAGATGCAGCTGCAAGAGCAGAAGTTTTCAGCCTGATTCGTTCGTAAATCGTTTGAAAAAAAGGAAATTATCTTGACGCTACAGGTAAATTATTGTATAGTCTAGATGTACGTCGGGATGTGGCGCAGCCCGGTAGCGCGCACCCTTGGGGTGGGTGAGGTCCAGGGTTCGAATCCCTGCATTCCGACCATCTACATAGTAAAGTCAGGAGCCTGAGATGGTCAGGCTTCTTTTTTTGTCTTTTCAAAAGGATTCCATTTTCACTATTGGCTTCCTGTTCTTTCTTTTCTATAATAAGGGAGAGACAAGCGAGGAAAGGTTGTTAGTAGCCATGAATCTACCCGTATCGCTTCAGCCATATCTGAACCAACTATCTCAATCTTATGGTGCCAGTACGGCGCAGGCTGCTCTTCCTGCCGTGGATGAAGGAATGTTTTCCGGCGTGTTGCGAGATCAGCTCGCAGCGGGTCAACGAGTCATTACAGCCGAAGAAATTATCGCAGAGCTAGATGGCTCTCCTGAGTGGAATTTTCCACAGGAAAGCTATGACAAACATGTGGATGATTCTACCTCTTTGAACAGCGCGACGAGTGGACGAGCTTCGCTGTCTACCTCTGCAGTGCTAGAAAAAATTGATCGAATGGCTCGATCCATTGGTGTAGATAGAGATTTGGTACGAGAAGTTGTTCGAGCAGAGTCTAATTTTAATCCATCTGCTGTTTCTCGTGCCGGAGCAAAAGGCTTGATGCAGCTCATGGATCCAACCGCACGAGCAATGAATGTGCGAAATGTCTATAATCCGGATGAGAATCTTGCAGGTGGAACCAAGTATTTAAAGAGCCTGTTGGACCGTTACGACGGTAATGTGAAAGTTGCTCTGGCTGCATACAATGCAGGTCCAGGCCGGGTCAGCCGTCTGGGCATTGACAGTGACATGGAGTTAGAGGAGAAATATGACCAACTGCCACTAGAAACACAGCGCTATGTGGAGAAAATCATGAACAGATTGCAATCTGACCGGACATCATAGTAGTCAATGACACATAACGCATTGGCAAGGAGGAATAACAAGTGTCACAACCATCCGGATTCAATCAGGATTATTTCGTGGTAAAAGCAAAAGAAAACGGTGTACATGTCATCGGACTTACCAGAGGTTCCGATACCCGCTTTCATCACACGGAGAAACTCGATAAAGGCGAAGTCATGATCTTTCAATTTACCGAGCACACATCTGCAATTAAGGTGCGGGGAAAAGCAGTTATCTACTCCCATCACGGGACCATCGACACGACCGAATAACGAATACCTTTTACGCAAAAGCAGGCATAGCCTGCTTTTTTTATTTGTACAATGATGGAGAGGAGGGATGTCTATGCCACGTAGACTATTTGTTGCCATCGCCGTTTCTGCCTTTTTGGCTCTGATGCTATCGCTTGTCCCGAGCGCAGGTTGGAAACAAACAGATGTTCCAACGTTTCAAGCTTCCCGCCCGATCCACCTGAGCGAGCAAAATGCTTTGGATTTGTTTACAATGGTGGCGACACATTATAATATTAAGCGTATAAAATGGGAAAACTCGTCGATTTATGTCGATCTGGCAGTAAAACCTGCAGAAAAAGTAGAGCTGACTCACGTTTACCGGGATTTTTACAGCTTGACACACGATCTTTTTACGCTCACGGATAACGTCAAACAGGTATACTTCCGTATGTTGGAGGAAACGGACGAGCCAAAAGAGCAAAGGTTGCTAGTAGCGATCGAATCCAGCAGTACGAATCAGGCTGCCCTTGGAAAGCCTCTCGATGAGTTGCAAGATGTGGACAGTTATGTGAGAGGATCGTTCCCGGTACGAATCGATCCGTATTTTTATGAGAGAATTAGTCCCTGATGATAGAAGTATGGTATGATGATAAGGACGGCCATTTGACCGGGCAGTATAGAAAGACCGACAGTGTACGGAACAGGCAGACATCATCAGGTCGTGCACAGCTTGTGGAGGAGGACGCATGAGCAAAGAACATACCCCCTATGTAGAAGAAGTTCGGTTGATCATCGAACAGATCTACAAGCGAAGTACCCATTCCTATGTAGAATATTACGTTGACGTTCCTTCCATGGCGGAAAATCGTCTGGCCTTGTTGTACCTTTTCTTAAAGGAACAAGGGATGACAAAAGAACGTTCTGTAATACTTTGCACAGCGACTGGACTTGTCCAATTGGGCTTGGACATTCATGAATACGTAAAAAATGATTACGAGCGGACATTAGCAGCTGAGCGAAATCGGCAATTGACCGTTTTGGCGGGAGATTATTATAGTGCTCGCTACTACTCTCTACTGGCAGAAGCCAGTGAAATTCAGGCTATTCAAGTATTGTCAGGTGCGGTTCAGAGCGTAAACGAGGCGAAAATGAAGCTGTACTTGGCAGGAAAAGCTGGAAAGCTTCCATCTGACGAAGAGTACTGGGAACTGCGAAATACGATCGACACAGGCCTGTACGTCGCCGTGGTGGAGGCATATGCTGATTCCGATGAAAAACGTCGCTTCTGGACGAACCTGATGAAGGAAACAGCGAAAGTAGAAAGCGTCATTGGGGAATGGGAGCAGTTGAAATGGCAAGAACAAGTTCCATTTGGTTTTGCCCGTTTTTTGCTGCAAAAACAAGGAACTACGCTTTCGCAGGTGATGTCCGGGATTGAGCAGAAAGCGTTGGAGATGATCGGGATGTGCGAGCAAATGGTCCGCACGCTTCACCCGATAGAAACACGCAATATGCTCGTAACGATGACAGCCCGTTATTCCCATCGGATAAACCGCCTGAAACGGGTTATTGAGGAGATGTAATCCAAGTGAACCAGACCCAAATGAATGAGAAGGCAGAGTACGTTCATTCCGTATTCGAGAGCATCGCGGATGAATACGACAAGATGAACAATGTCATCAGCTTCGGCAGCCATGTAGCTTGGCGAAATTACACCATGAAGCAAATGAACATCCAACCAGGTCAAAAAGCGCTGGATGTGGCATGCGGAACGGCGGACTGGTCTATCGCACTCGCTGAGGCAGTCGGTAAAGACGGAAGTGTGATCGGACTTGATTTTAGCCAAAATATGCTGGACGTAGGGGCTTACAAGGTGTCGCAAAAAGGTGTAGGACATATCGTCGATCTCGTAAATGGGGATGCGATGAAGCTTCCTTATGAGGACAATACCTTTGATTTTGCTACAATTGGTTTTGCTTTGCGGAACGTACCGGATATTCAAACCGTGCTGAATGAAATGGCACGCGTGGTGAAGCCTGGCGGGAAGGTCGTGTCACTTGAAGTGTCCAAGCCTCCCTTTATTCCATATCGCAAGCTCTTTTACTTCTACTTCTATAATATTTTGCCGATGGTGGCGAAATGGACGGTAAACAAGTATGAGCAGTATGCATGGTTACCGAAATCGCTGACCAATTTTCCGGATAGCCGTGAGCTCGCTCGTATGTTTCAAGAAGCTGGCCTGGATCCTGTCCAAGTCAAGCTGTTTATGGGTGGCGTAGCAGCCTTGCATATGGGTATGAAACCATAACGTATCAGCAGCCTCCGACCAGCCGTTGAATGTTTTGCCATCCAAGATCGGGTAGGATGCTTCTGGTATTTCTTCAGTGGATAGGAAGTGTATTATATGAGTCTTCGTAAATTGAAAATTATTTTGGAAATGATTAAGTTCGAACATTCCCTTTTTGCCTTACCTTTTGCGTTCATGGGCGCAGTATTGGGTAATATTGTAATAGAGAAGACTTGGCCCACCTGGATGGAAATCTTTTGGGTCACAGTCGCCATGGTAGGTGCACGCAGCGCTGCTATGTCTTTGAACCGAGTGATCGACCGTGTCATCGATGCGAAAAATCCGCGGACTGCCAAACGAGCGATACCTGCAGGATTGATTTCGATTGTGGAAGTCATCTTGTTTATCGTCGTTTCCTTCGCAGTGCTTTTCATTGCCGCGTTCCAATTAAACGATCTGGCTGTGAAGCTGTTGCCACTCGCTGTATTCGTTCTGGTTTTGTATTCTTATACGAAGCGCTTTACCTGGCTTTGCCACTTTGTCTTAGGGGTAGCCATCGGTTTTGGCCCTCTGGGAGGATGGGTAGCAACGACAGGACAAGTCGATGGAATCGGGCTCTTATTGTTTGTATCCGTTCTGTTTTGGACAGCAGGGTTTGATATCATTTATGCGTGTCAGGATAGTGAGTTTGACCGAAAAGAAGGCTTGTTCTCGATGCCGAGTCGCTTTGGAGTTGCTAATGCTTTGGTAGTCGCTCGGATCTGTCACATCATTACGTTTGTCGGTCTCATGTCCTTATACGTTGTGGCAGACTTGTCCATCTGGTTCTTGCTCGGAGTATTGATCTCCGGTGCGATTCTGATTTATGAGCACACACTCGTGAAACCGACAGATTTGTCCAAACTGGATGTTGCTTTCTTTAATATGAATGGGATCTTGAGCGTGGTCATGTTTGCGTTCACCATGATTGATCTGGTGATATCATGAGCCAACAGAAGTGGGCTGTCGGAATTACGGGGGCGAGTGGAGCTATCTATGGCGTGAGGCTGGTGCAGGAATTGCTTCGCGCCGGACATACCGTTCATCTCATCATTACGGAAGCAGGCTGGCAGGTCTTTCACGACGAGCTCGATTGGAAGACGGATGACCGCTCAGCTTTTCTTCAGGAGCAGTTGCAGCAGGATTTTTCCGGAGAACTGCATTACTGGGGCTTGCGTGATTTCAATTGTCCAGCGGCCAGCGGTTCCTACCGTTGTGATGGTATGATCGTCGTTCCGTGCTCGATGGGGACGGTCTCGGGTATCGCTCACGGTGCTTCCGGCAACCTTTTAGAGCGAGTCGCTGATGTGATGATCAAGGAAGGGCGCCGGTTAGTCCTTGTGCCAAGAGAGACACCGCTGAATGCCATCCATTTGGAAAATATGCTTCAGCTGAGTCGCTTGGGAGTCAAGATTCTGCCAGCGATGCCTGGCTATTACCAAAAGCCGCAGACGATGGATGACTTGATCAACTTTGTCGTAGGAAAAGCTTTGGATGCAATCGATGTACCACACTCGCTGTTTCGGCGTTGGGGGGAGTAGAAGCATGCAAAAGTCCTTGCGAATTGGACAGATCAATTACACGAATGTACTTCCGGTTTATTATTATTTTGATCAAGAGCGTTTCGAAGACCGCATCGAGTTCATTCGTCAAGTACCAGCCCAGTTGAATCAAGCAATGGCCCGCGGTGAGATCGATTTAGGTCCCATCTCTTCCTTTAGTTATGCAGAGCATGCCTCCCGCTATGTGGCGTTGGCTGACTTGTCCGTCAGCGCTAAAGGGAGAGTAGGCTCCCTTTTCTTATTCAGCAAAAAGCCGATTGAACAGTTAAATGGTGCAAGAATTGCCTTGACCAATACATCTGCTACAACAGTTAATCTGCTGAAGATCATTCTCCATAGGTTTTACGATTATGAGATTTCTTACGTTACACAGGAACCAGTCCTAGAAGAAATGTTACAGGATTCCGATGCAGCTCTGTTGATTGGAGATGACGCGATTCAGGCAGTGAGGAATGGTGGAAACCTCCATGTATACGATCTGGGAGAGTTGTGGCATCAGTTTACGGGCTACTCCATGACTTTTGCGGTTTGGGCCGTGCGCAAAGAAGTACTGGCCGAACACAGTGAACTCCTGGCGGAAGTTCATGCCTCCTTCCTGACGAGCAAAGAAAAAACGAGACAAAACGCGGGGCCGCTCATTGAGTATGTCCATACCCATTATGGGGGAGACAAGCAGGAATGGACCCGTTATTTTCAAGGCTTGCAGCATGATTTTGGCGACGAACAGCGGATTGGACTGGAGTATTACTACCGATGCGCGGCGGAGCTGGGACTTCTACCGGCACCAGCAAGCGTCGACCTCTGGCAGGCTGGTGGACGGCAGACCAATACTACGTTGACGAGATAGGTGGAACGGATGAACCTAGTCGATATTTACTTCAAGATGAAAAAGGACGTCCAGTATATTGAAGACGAGCTGGAAAAATCCATTGATACAGACATGCGAGAGTTAAACCAATCCGCTACGCATCTTCTAAAGGCAGGGGGAAAACGGATTCGTCCTGTTTTCGTTCTGCTCGGCGGCAAATGGGGAGAGTATGATGTAAAGCGGCTGAAGCATGTGGCAGTTCCACTCGAGCTGATTCATATGGCATCACTCGTCCATGATGATGTAATTGACGACGCGGATAAGCGGCGAGGTAAAGATACCGTTCGGATGAAATGGGACAATAAAGTGGCGATGTATGCAGGGGATTACATCTTTGCACGTGCGTTAGCGATCGCAGCACAGCTGCCAATCCCTCAGCTGCACCAAATCTTGTCTAATGCCATGGTAGAGTTGTGCAAGGGTGAAATTGAACAAGTGAAGGATTTGAACAACTGGGACCAAAACTTCCGAACTTATTTGCGCCGGATCAAACGGAAAACAGCCTTGTTGATCGCGATCAGCTGCCAGTTGGGTGCGGTAGCGAGTGGAGCGAGTGAAGAGCTCATTCGAAAAATGTACTGGTACGGATATAATGTAGGAATGGCTTTTCAGATTACAGATGATATTCTCGACTTCACAGGTACAGAGAAACAGCTCGGCAAACCAGCGGGAAGTGATCTTGTCCATGGCAACATTACATTGCCTGCGCTCTACACGGCTCACTTTGGACGGTCGCGCGATCGTTTCCGGAGTTGGATTGAAGAACAGACTTTCTGGGATCATGTCGATGAAGCCGTCCAATTGGTGCGCTCTGATGAAGGAATCGCATTCTCGCAACAGCTGGCGGAACGATATATTGCCCGTGCTCATGCGATTTTGGCCGATTTACCGAACAATCAAGCGAAGACTTCATTGACCGGTATCGCTGATTTTATCATCGAACGTAAATTTTAATCGTTTTTTAACCGTGTGACTGTTGCTTGACCCCTTTTCTTTTGATAAAATTTTCGTTGGTGTATGTTACACCAATACATAGCTCTAATGGAGGCATACTTACAATGGAAAAAACATTCCTTATGGTAAAACCAGATGGCGTACAACGTAACTTGACCGGGGAAATCGTTTCCCGTTTTGAGAAAAAAGGATACCAACTGGTAGGCGCGAAGCTGATGACAGTTAGCCGCGAGTTGGCTGAAGAGCATTATGCTGAACACAAAGAGCGTCCTTTCTTCGGTGAACTGGTAGACTTCATCACATCCGGTCCTGTATTTGCAATGGTATGGCAAGGTAACAACGTAATCACAACCGCTCGCGCAATGATGGGCAAAACAAACCCAGTTGACGCTGCTTCCGGAACCATCCGTGGCGACTTCGCTACTTCCGTCGGCATGAACATCATCCACGGTTCCGATTCCCCAGAAAGCGCTGAGCGTGAAATCGGCCTCTGGTTCTCCGCTGATGAAGTTCTTTCTTTTGAAAAAACCATCCAACGTTGGATCTAAGCATTCTTTTGAAAAACCCCGATTTCGGGGTTTTTTCATTTTTTCGCCATAATACGCCAAGAGCGAGATAGGAATTTGACGAAAAATAGCGAATCAAGAAAGGGTCAAGTTGTTAAAGGGGGTAGATTCCTATGGAAGATAAGGACTTTCTTCAATTTATTGCTAACGTTAAAAAAATGACCGGAATTGACCTTGCCCTCTACAAGGAAGCACAAATGAAGCGCAGATTGACTTCCCTGCGTGTGAAGCGGGGCTTCCAATCGTTTGTTCAGTATTTCGATGCCATTTCGAAAGACAAAGAGCTCTTTTACGAGTTTTTGGATCGAATGACGATAAACGTATCCGAATTTTTCCGCAATCCAGGTAGGTGGGAAGTGCTCGAAAACAAGATCCTGCCACGACTGGCGAAACAATCGCCTCGGATCAAATGCTGGAGTGCTGCTTGTTCGACGGGAGAAGAGCCGTACACGCTTTCGCTAATCTTGTTGCGCAAACGGTTAGAGGCTAGTGTACTGGCATCGGATATCGACGAAGGAGCTATTTCGAAGGCAAAGCAAGGTGTCTATACGGATCGATCTTTACAAGACTGTCCGAAAGACTTGATTGCCAAGTACTTCGCAAAGGATACGCTGAGCTATCGAATTTCGGACGAAGTGAAAAATCGGGTGACTTTCAAGAAGCATAACCTGCTGGCTGATACTTTCGATTCGCAATTCGATCTCATCATTTGCCGCAATGTTATGATTTACTTTACAGAAGAGGCAAAGCATGAGCTGTACCATAAATTTAGTCGAGCTCTCAAACCGGGTGGTGTGTTGTTCGTAGGAAGTACGGAGCAAATTTTCCAGCCGCAGCAATATCAGCTGGAGACAGAAGATACTTTCTTTTATCGAAAAATGGGATGATTCCTTGAGCTTAGTAGTATATCTCTGCCCTTTTTTCCCAAGAATAGAAATACCGATGTTCATTCAGGGGGGCAGCAGATGGATAAACACAAGGTCATTGAAGCATATCGACGAGGTCTCATCACTTTGCAAGAGTGCGGACAAATTTTAGGGGCAGAGAAAACTCAGCTGGACGATCTGTTGAGGGTAGACCATGCTCGTCAACCATTGAGCTCTAATCCCTTTTTAATCGTTGATCATTTTTAATCAGCGCCAAGACGTAATGTAGCGCTTCTCCCACTCGGAGGGGCGTTTTTCCTGTAAATGGCGAGTAATTCAATCAGTTTGTGACTTTGGTATTTCCACCGGGTAATAGGTATGATATTATAGCGCTTAAAAGTGATAAAGGACAGCGTCCCGTCAGAGAGTATGAAATGAAGTGGGGATAGGGCTGCCTGGAGGATGGAGGAAGCGAGAAATGCGTTACTTGACAGCAGGAGAGTCTCACGGGCCGCAGTTGACGGCGATCATTGAGGGCGTACCGAGCAATTTGCCTATTTCCGTTGAGGCGATCAATGAACAATTGGGACGTCGCCAAAAGGGGCACGGTCGCGGAAGAAGGATGCAAATCGAAAAGGACCAAGTGAAAATCCTTTCAGGTGTACGCCATGGCTATACGACTGGGGCACCAATTACACTGGTCGTTGAAAATAAAGACTGGACGCATTGGCAAGGAATCATGAGTGCAGAGCCAGTTGAAGGGGCAGAAGAAAAACGTCGCGTATCCCGCCCGCGTCCTGGTCATGCGGATTTGAACGGTGCGATCAAATATCACCAACGCGATATGCGAAATATTCTGGAACGTTCCAGTGCACGTGAAACAACAATCCGTGTAGCGGTTGGAGCGGTCGCTCGTCAGTTGCTCGCAGCGTTCGGCATCCGTTTGGGTGGACAAGTTCTGCAAATTAACGAAGTGGTAGCAAAAAGGGAGCAAGTAAGCCTCGATGAACTGATTGCTCGCACTGAAGAGTCACCCGTGCGCTGTTTGGATAAAGAAGCGGAACAAAGAATGATGGCGGCTATCGATAAAGCAAAAGAGGATGGAGATTCTCTCGGTGGTATCGTTGAAGTCATCGTTGAAGGAGTACCGATCGGTCTGGGAACGCATGTGCAATGGGACCGCAAGCTTGACGGACGCCTGGCACAAGCGATCATGAGCATCCAAGCATTCAAAGGGGTAGAGATCGGCATCGGGTTTGAAGCGGCAGGACTAGCCGGCTCTCAAGTGCACGATGAAATTCTATGGAACGAAGAAACAGGCTACAGCCGAAAATCCAATCGTGCAGGTGGGTTGGAAGGCGGTATGACAACAGGTATGCCCGTTGTCGTACGCGGTGTGATGAAACCAATTCCTACTTTGTACAAACCGCTAATGAGTGTGGATATCGACTCCAGAGAGAGATCGGAAGA
>JARDZO010000430.1 GCA_029240815.1 Brevibacillus sp. | reverse complement strand
GGCAGACAAATTGGGGAAGTACTGCAGCTCCATACCTCTTTGGGACAAGAAGAGCGCAAGCGCCGCGCGATTGAGCTGATCGCGCAGGTAGGAATCCCGCGTGCTCATGAGATCTATGGGGAATACCCCCATCGCCTTTCCGGCGGTATGAGGCAACGTGTGATGATCGCGATGGCAATGGCTTGTCGACCACAGCTCCTCATCGCCGATGAACCCACGACTGCCCTGGATGTGACGATTCAGGCGCAAATGCTGGGACTGATACGCGAGATGAAACAGGAGACGGGCATGTCCGTGATGCTGATCACCCATGATCTGGGAGTGGTAGCAGAGATGTGCGATCGCGTGCTGGTCATGTACGCCGGCCAAGTGATTGAATCGGCGGATGTCCGTACCTTGCTGCGCAGTCCCAAACATCCGTATACGAAGGGCCTAATTCGCTCCGTTCCCCATTATTCCCGTGGTGAAAAGCGTTTGCACGCGATTGCGGGAAATGTTCCTTCTCCAGGAGAATGGCCAGCGGGATGCCGTTTTGCGCCGAGATGCACGGAGGCGATGCCCGTTTGTTACCAACAGAGTCCTGAGCTTAAGAACATGCCGGATGGCTCTGCGTGCAGATGCTGGCTGCATGATGCAGAAGGGAGGGACATACTTTGAATAATGCTCTCCTGGAAGTAAAAGGATTAAAGAAGCATTTTGCCTCCAAAAAAGGCTGGTTTCAACAAGCGGAGTACGTCCAAGCTGTCAACGGGATCAACCTCACTGTCCGTGAAGGGGAGACGTTAAGCATCGTGGGGGAATCTGGCTGTGGGAAATCGACGACAGGGCGCTGTCTTCTGCGATTGCTGGAGCCAACATCAGGAGAAATCTGGTACCGCGGCAAAGACTTGACGAAGTTGACAGGCAAAGAAATGCGAGCGATGAGAAGTCAGTTGCAAATGGTGTTTCAGGATCCATTTGCTACATTGAACCCAAAGCTGACGATCCGCAGAATTCTGGAGGAGCCACTCGTCGCTCAGCAGGTACCAAAAGGAAAGCGAGCGTCTTTAATAGAAGAGACGATCCGTATTGTCGGTCTGAATCCATCCCATCTGGACCGCTATCCCCACCAATTTTCCGGGGGGCAACGACAACGCATCGGAATTGCCAGAGCGCTCATGCTGCGCCCCAATCTGATTGTTGCGGACGAACCAGTATCAGCACTGGATGTGTCGATTCAATCGCAAATATTGAATCTTCTCCAGGACCTCCAAGAGCGATTCGGGATGACGTACATCTTTATCTCTCATGATTTGGGTGTGGTCGAACACATATCGGATCGGGTCGCTGTGATGTATTTGGGAGAAATCGTCGAGCTGTCTGATAAGGCAGAGCTGTTCCAAAATCCGCTCCATCCGTATACCCGAGCGCTGATTTCAGCCATTCCGGTTTCCGACCCGGATGAAAAAAAGGAGCGCATCATTTTACAGGGTGATCTGCCATCTCCGGCGAATCCGCCTACAGGGTGCCGCTTTCATCCCCGTTGTCAATCGTGCATGGATATTTGCAAGACTGAGGTACCCGAAGAAACGATAGTAAACGGGCAGATGGTCAAGTGTCATCTGTATTCATGAGAAAAGGGAGAGAGATCTCACATGTATGCACACATAAACGGAACGCGCATTTTCTTTGATGTGGAAGGAATGGGGTGGGTACCAGATGGCCCTGTCCTCCGGCAAAAACCGACTTGCTTTGTTCTGCATGGCGGGCCAGGAGGGGATCACACTGGCTACAAGCCAGGCTTAACTCCGCTCACAGAAGAGATGCAGCTTGTCTACATCGACAATCGGGGAAGTGGGCATTCGGACAAAGGACCTCAGGAATCGTATTCGCTGGAAAACAATCTGGAAGATATCGAGGCGTTGCGTCGGCATTTGGGTCTGGAAAAAATCGTCCTGCATGGCCATTCGTATGGTGGGATGGTCGCCCAGGCGTACGCCTTGCGTTATCCTGAGCATGTGGCCGGCTTGCTGCTGCTGACGACCTCGCCTAGCTATGAGTTTTTGGACAAAGCGAAAAAGGTTGTCGAAGAAAAAGGGACACCAGAGATGAAGGCAATCGCGCAAGTCCTGTGGGACGGGGCCTTTTCGTCCAAAGAGCAGCTATCTTCATTTTACGAGCTGATGGCTCCGCTGTATTCGGTCACCCACAATGCGGAACCAAGTAACGAGGAGCGCCGAGCTGGGCTGGATGCCCGGGAGCGGTCCAATCGTTGCTATGAAGCCTTAAATGAAGGGTTTGGCGGCTTCCTGAAAACCTTTGATCTCCGTGAACAGCTGCCGACCATTACGGCCCCGACACTCGTCATGGGCGCCCGACATGACTGGATTACCCCTGTAGAAGATTCCGAGGAAATCGCCCGCCTCATTCCCGAATGTGAGCTGGTTATTTTCGAGAATAGCAGCCACAGTGTCATCAAAGATGAGCATGCTCATTACGTGTCGACGGTGCTGGATTTCGTCAAAAGAAGAATCGTGTAACCAGCGGATGTATTGTCTCACTTTTCTGCACCTTATGATCGTTTTGTGATCGCATCTCTCATCTAGCTGTGAGGCGTGTTCTATGTAACTTCTCTCCTCGTTTGCGTATCATTACGGTATACAAAAGAGGAGAGGGTCATCATGGAAAAAGTAAACATCACGCAACATTTTTCTCAGTTTCAAGAATCGTGGGGTCCAAAAATCGTTGGTGAAATGAATGGATCTGCTATCAAACTAGAAAAGCTGCGAGGAGAATTTGCTTGGCAGCAGCACGACGACAAAGATGAGCTCTTGTTTGTGGTCAAAGGCAGGCTGCTCATGATGTACCATGAGCGTAATATATGGGTAGAAGCTGGAGAGTTTATCGTGATTCCAAAAGGAGTCGCGTATAAACTGTATGTTCCAAATGGAGAATGTCATGTTATCGCGATCGATCCAAACGTACATCAAGCGGGGCTTCAATGCTGTTCATAGATGAACGAAGCTGTCAGTGTCTGGTCAAACCATTGGCTGGATATGAGACAGCTTTTTTAATACTATCGGAAAGCATAAAAATGGTAAGGTTGATAGTATAAGTAGCGCTAAGGCTCCGCCGGCGCCAAGGCTTGACAAAGACAAGTTTTCTAAACAGAAAGGAATTTATAAGCTTTTTTGTGGCACAAAAATGCAGTGGTGGTGGGGAGAAGCAGGTTTCCGATCTGCGCTCCGGTCTTTACCCACCGAACACAAGCTATCGCTCGCGTTCGGCGGGGCCCGGCACACTCCGCAAAGGAGTATAGACTGTCCGCTCCACAACGATTCACGGGGAAGCGG
>JARDZO010000167.1 GCA_029240815.1 Brevibacillus sp. | reverse complement strand
TGGATAAATGTTGTGACAATCGCGATATATCAGATTGTTGGAAACTTTCGAACCGGATTCCCGTATGAATCACCGCAAGTCAAAGTGTAGGAGGAAGCTCATGAAAGCAATCGTGTACACAAAATACGGACCACCGGATGTTCTTCAGCTCAAAGAGGTAGAAAAACCAACTCCCAAGGACAATGAAATACTGGTAAGAATATATGCGACAAGCGTTACGGCAGGGGATTGGCGCATACGAAAGGCTGACCCATTCGCTGCAAGACTTTTCAATGGTCTCATACGACCGAAAAAAGTAACGATATTAGGGTTTGAGCTAGCCGGGGTAGTTGAAGCAGTTGGCAAAGATGTAAAACGATTTGAGAAAGGCAACCAAGTTTTTGCATCTTGCGGTATTGGTTATGGCGCTTATGCCGAGTACAGATGTCTGCCTGAAGACGGGGGAGTGGCAATAAAACCGGCTAATATGACCTATGAAGATGCAGCCGCCGTTCCTATTGGCGGATTGACAGCCTTGCATTTTCTTAGAAAAGGAAATATCCGGAGCGGACAAAAGGTTCTGATCTATGGCGCTTCTGGAAGTGTAGGTACTTTTGCGGTACAGCTTGCCAAGTACTTTGGGGCAGAAGTTACCGGGGTATGCAGTACCATGAATGTGGAATTGGTGAGATCTCTGGGAGCGGATAAGCTCATTGATTACACGAAAGAGGATTTTACCCAAAGCGGTGAGACCTATGACATTATTTTTGACACGGTAGGCAAGAGTTCGTTCTCAGGTTGTGTAAAATCACTAATGCAAAAAGGATTCTATCTGAGAGCCGTCCACATGGAGCTTTCACCGATCGTTCGAGGGCTATGGACTTCTATGACAAGCAGCAAGAAAGTGATAGGTGGGACGGCAAGAATCGAAAAATGGGAAGATTTAATTTTCCTCAAAGAACTTATTGAGGCAGGAAAGATAAAATCGGTCATTGATAGACGCTATCCGTTGGAACAGATTTCCGAGGCTCATCGCTATGTGGAAAAGGGGCACAAAAAGGGTAATGTAGTCATATCTGTGGGACACGATACGAAACTCTAACAAAAGACAGCATGCAAGGTTGGAGTTACTAGCCTCCATTTTTTATTGAGGCGAAGTTTCACTCTAAAGGAAAGCCATATTTCTCAAGTAGAAAAAAATCGCTCAGGTGAATGGATGATCCCCTGAGCGATTTTTATGTTTTAAACGTGAAAATGTTTCGCTACTATATTTGCCCAACAATTTTCTTTAAGCGTCCTGCAAGTGGCACTACGATGATACCGGCTACTACGACTTGAAGAACGTTTCCGGGGATGGAGCCGAATGGCTGTATCCAGTTACCGTAAAGGATAACTTCGACAAAATAGTAGCCCACGATTTTGATAATCAGTGCAGCGACAACTGCCAGCGCGTATACAAGTACTCTCTTGCCAGGTACCTTTTCGGATAGGAGGCCGGCTACATAACCCATACTGCCTACGATGATGAATGTAAACGGTGCCCATGCTGTCCAACCAGAGATAAGATCGAAGAGGCCCATCCCGAAAGCGCCTGCAATTGCTCCTGTTCTTTTGCCGAAAACAAAGGCTGCTATAAAAAGAGGCACGTTACCCAGATGGATGAGGCCTCCGTTCCCCATGATTGGAAGCCTTAAGTTGACGAACATGGTGGCTGCGAGGGTAAAAGCGATGAAAAGTGCATTGATGACCAAGGTTTTTGTTTTCGTTCTGTTTTTCGGTGAGAAAGTTGAATCCATATGACAGCCTCTTTCTTTTTTTACCTATTATCATACTCGTAATCAGCTACTTTATAAATATGCTTTATCTTATATATGGGCGCAGGTACATAATTCTAGTGACCCCTCATTTGACAACATGCTCGTCCGTTGTGTACACTCTTTTTATTCCGACCGTTCGGTATAAATAAAATTTTGGATAAGGTGAAATCATGCCCAAAGTAGGTATGGAACCAAAGCGTCGCGCTGATGTCATTAACGCCACATTAACCTGCATTAGCAATTACGGGATTGATGGCATGACGCTGGATAAGGTTGCTGAGTATGCGGACTGCTCAAAGGGAGTCGTCACTTATTATTTTAAGAACAAGGATAATTTGACGATCGAGGCCTTCAAGTCGTTTATGGCCTATTATGGTCTCAAAATAGAATCAGAAATGGACCAAACCATGTCAGCTGGGGAAATGATTGACGTCACGTTGAAACATATACTGCCGCCGTACCGTGTTGACACGGAGAAGAGGATCAATGTTTCTCAGCTGGATGGTATCGAGAAGATGTTTATCCCGCATGAAGATCAAGCAAGGCTGTTTCTGCAGTTTTTCTCAAAAGCTGTATTAGATCACAATTTGCAAGAAGTTGTATCCAAGAGCTATACGGCCGATCTTCAGGGCATAGCAAAGATTTTTGATTACGGTAACAGGTCGGGACATATGTCTGTAGAGGATTCGCAAAGCGCTGCATACGGGCTGCTAGCGATGGTTGTAGGTCTCAGCTTCTTTCGAGTAGCGAACATTTCGCCCATAAAGGGTGAAGATAACCGATACATTTGTGAGGATTATGTCAGTCGGTTTACCAAGGGATGATGAGCAAAAGCTGAGCGGATGCATCCGAATCCAGAATTGCTTGGAAAACGAACCCTTTTTGTCTCACAAACTTTTAGGAGGGTGAATATGAAAATAACGAAGGTAGAATCAGTTGGTGGAACGATTGCCGTTGTGAAGAGCAACGAGATCCTTATCGAGGATGTTCAGTCCGCATTGGATCTTATGGCAACTGTGCATTACGAAGCAGGCTGCGATCGCTTCATTATAAACAAATCCATACTAAGCGAAAGCTTTTTCGATTTGAAAACACGCCTGGCAGGGGAAATCCTTCAGAAGTTCATCAATTATCGCGTGAAGCTCGCCATCATTGGAGATTTTTCGGTGTATTCAAGTCAAAGCTTAAAAGACTTCATCTATGAATCTAACAACGGAAACGCTATCTTTTTCTTGCCGACCGAACAGCAGGCGATTGAAAAATTAAGCACGTTGAAGTAGAAGAGGGAACGGGAGGAAGATAGGTGTCAAAAGCACGGAGTAGTCAAGCTGGGTATCCAATGGTGAAAATTCCTGCAGGGGAGATTGAATTACGGGACGATCGGATAAAAGCTGCTTGGACGACTCAGGTGAATTCATTTTTGCTTGCATCGGTTCCTGTTACCAAGGAGTTCTACTTCTCGATCTTGCAAATGACAGTTGGGCCTAATGACCAACCGCAGGCTCCGGTTGTGAATGTCTCATGGAATGATGCGATCTCGTTTTGTAATGTGCTCTCTCAACATGCAGGACTACAGGAATGTTACTCAGTAAGTGATGATGGTGAGACTGTAGTCTGTAACTGGGGAGCGGATGGCTATCGTCTTCCTACAGAAGCGGAATGGCAGTATGCGTGCAAAGCGGAAACGACTGGGTATCGATACGGTGAGCTTGATGAAATAGCCTGGTATCATGAAAACGCTGAGGGCATGGCACAGGAGGTAGGTAAAAAGCTGCCGAATGCGTGGGGGCTCTACGATATGGTAGGAAATGTGTGGGAGTGGTGCTGGGATCTATACGATGTGAAAGTATACGGCTCCTACAGAGTTTTCCGCGGTGGAAGCTGGGCGGAAGAGGCCAGGGGCTGTGGAGCGACATGCCGTCGTCGCAGTCATCCTACGTTTCGAATTGATGATCTCGGCTTTCGTCTTGCTAAGTCCCTGTAAGGGGGCGAAAAACGGCAAGAGTGGCGAGGGAGAGCGCAACACTAGCAGTGTAAAGGTCAGCGGTTCGATCCCGCTATGCTCCACCATACTTCCCCCTGCACAAATAGCAAGACACGCCAATTCAGGCGTGTTTTTTTGTGGTAATGATCGGCTTTCATGAAGAACACGACAAATTTATACTTTTTTTAGATTTCCTTTAGAGTCCTGTTAGACATCTTGATTACCATCAGTAAGGGAAGCAAATCATGCTTGAATGAAGGGAGCTAATAAATTATGGAAAATGAAATGGGAAAGAAAACGGGTGACGAGGCTCAACCAACGCCCCGCATTCGAGTGGTCAGGTTCTTATACGGTTTTTTGGCATTGGGTTACTTTGTATGTGTGCTTCTCCAAGTGTTTTTTGCAGGACTTGGTCTTTTTGTGAACTCTAGCGAGTTGAATCTGCATCGTGTATTTGCGAATTATTTTGAGTTTGCCGTCCTACTTATGTTTCTGTTGTCATTTTTCGGGCGTATCCGGGGAGGACTGCGATGGTTGACACTAGTGTTATTTGTACTCACCTCTTTGCAGCATATGACGATCCGCACTTTCTCCGGATTTCTCCCGGCGTTTCATACGGTAGATGCCTTGCTCTTGTTTTGGATCTCGTTGCATTTACTGAAACGCTCATGGCCTTGGCTTATGTTCCGAATGGAAAGAATGATAGCAGAGAAGAAGCGGTGAGTTGAAAGGGAAAACATTTTTTGAACATTCAACTCGTTGAGTAAGGGGTGGGGAATTTATGAAGCCGAAAAAAGGTTGGTGGTTATTAGTCATCTTATCTCTGGGGGTAATCACTCCATTTGTTATTCCATATGTAACATTAGATCCTGCCAAAAGTCGTGTACCTATCACTTCGACATCCGTGCAATTTCTCTTATTAGTTGCTCATATTGTGTTTGCCTGTGTTGCTTTACTGTCAGGCTTTATTCAATTCATAGATCGTATTCGAATACATTCACCAAAGGTGCATCGATATTTCGGAAGGGTATATGTTGGAAGTGTCTTTATAAGCGGATTTCTTGCTTTAGCAGTCCTGATTTATATAGATAATTTTACGAAAGCGACAGCATTTTTGGTATTATCGCTTTTATGGTTATTTACTTGCTGGAAAGGTTATCGTACTGCTATAAGAAAAAACTTCGAAGAACATCGCAAATGGATGATTCGCAGTTTTGGTATAACGCTGGTGGCGGTAAGTGGACGTCTAGTGGTACCTGTCATGCTTTTAGCCTACTACACATTAAATGGATTCTCCCTTCCCGAGGGGAGAGAGAAGATGATCGAAGAGGTCTTGCATGTAAATATTTGGGTAGGTCTTATTCTTCATTTCATCCTAGTCGAATGGATGATCCTTACATCTAAGAAATAAGGAACAACATGGATTGGATTTCCGAAAACCGCTCAGGGAAAGTTATGATACCCTGAGCAATTTTTATATGGTTAACTCACCAACCCCTACTCATTCCTCCAAGCAAGCGCCAACGTCCCCATCCCCGCATGTGCCCCAATCGTAGAGCTAATGGGCCCAATCAATACCTCGACATCGGAATACCTGCCCATTATCGTCTCTTTGAGCTCGAGCGCTTTTTCCAGCACATTGCCATGCAGAATCTGTACATGCTTCACGGAGTAACTCTGCTTGGCCCAATCCAGTTGCTCCAGCATGCGTTTGACTGCCTTGCCCTCGGTACGGACCTTTTCATATACCTCAAATAGCCCGTCCTTAATCTGGAAGATCGGCTTGATCTGGAGAAGATTGCCGATGAAATATTGCAGGCCACTGACTCGGCCGCCCTTGTAAAACTGGTCGAGGCTGCCGACCAGGATGTAGTTCTCTATCTTTTTGTATTCCTCGCGCAGGGATACGGCAATCTCCTGATAGTCTTTACCCTGCTCGGCCAGCTCGATTCCTCGCAAGATAATCGAGGTGATAGGATAGGACATCAGCTTGGAATCTACTAGTTCGACAGGGAAGTCAACCAGCTTGGCAGCGGTTGCACTCGCATTGTAGGTACCGCTTAGATCTGAGGAGAGATGGACAGCGATCGCGCAATCGTACTCTTCCTGCAAACATTCGTAGAGGGTGACAAACTTACCAACGGAAGGCTGCGACGTTTTGGGAGTCGTATCAGCCTGGACAATTTTTTGGTAAAGCTGTTCAGGCGTTAAATCTATGCCGTCCTCGTAAGCTCCATCTTCAAAGATGATCTCCAGCGGAACGATGAAGATGTCGTGTGTATCCATGATCGGATCGGGTACAAATGCGGTGCTGTCTGTAACCCAGGCTATTTTTTTCTTCAAGGAAACTTGTCCTCCCCCGTTATAGTAGAAACCTTGGCTTGCCCCGTAACCTGACAAGGAAACTCTGGTTCATGGGTGTGCTATTCTAGCAACGCATAAGCAAACTTGCATATTCAATCATACTATGAAAAGTGTCGTTTTTTGTCGTAATTGTAGGAATTTTAATGAACAATCGAGGGGGCTCACTGGAAGGGGGGAGGACAAAAAAATTCCCATATACCTCCTCACGATGAACGTGATAGGACATGGGATTTACAGCTAGAGGCGTCTATTCTACCAACGGCTTGATCTTGGGGAACACTTTCAATGCTGTCTTGTAAAACACATCCTCGTGATGCTCTGCTGGAATCAGCTCTTGTACGAACTGGATATACGGCTTCACGGGAGCAAGCGGCCAGTCTGTTCCAAACAAAAACTTGTCATAATGGTCGCAATAGGTGATCGCGTGGCGCAGATGGGCGAAAAAGAGCGGGGAATCCTTAAGCCGCTGGCAATTGGCTGCGTCTCCTACCATCAAGCCAGAGAGATCAGCAAACATGTTGCGGTTTTTATAAACGACCTCCGCCCCATCCAGCACCCACGGATCGCCAAAGTGGGCCATCATGAAATTGACCTTCCGATGCTTCACTGCCACCTCGTCCAGGGTGAGGGGATGGGAGTACTTTAACAGACCTCGCTCCGAATACGTATCCCCGGTGTGAAAAACAACAGGCACCTGATACTTGGCAGCCAACTCATAGACCGGATCATAGACGCTATCGTAGGCATAGAAGGGATAGTAGCCCAGATAGATTTTCAACCCGACCACGGTGGGCTTTTGCAGGTCTGCTTCCAGTCGAGACACAGCAGCTTCATCCAGTTTGAACGGATTGATACCCAGGCAGTAGACGAGCTGATGTGGGAGCTCCTCTGCCAGATCGAGTCCCATCGGAGTGACTGCCTCCGCATCGGGAAAGCCGTCCTGCTGCGTCTCCGTCAAGCCCATGCCGATCCCGAGCACCACTCCATTTTCTGCATATTCCTGCAAGATGCCCGTGACCGAGTAGTCGACAAATGACTTTTCTGCCGCTGTCCTCTTGAACTCCTCGATCCGGGATAAATGCATATGCGCATCAATGATTTTCATCCGGAAGCCTCCCTTGGTTGGCAAAGCGTATTGCCCGTAACGCTGACAAGGAATCGGATGGAATCGTCTTGTCAGCAAACAGGAAAAAGACAGGCGGGGTAAAGGTGACGCTGCTGTCTGGCAGATTCAGTTCGCGTACGACCGAGGCGACAGCCACTTCTTTATTGGAGTAGGCCTGCAGGTCTGCTGTTTCTAGGTCCGTAACGATCTGCATCCGGTCCTTCCGGGAAGCTGAGCCTACCAGATAATCAGAGACTTCGGTAACGGACAACTCACCTTGTGCCAGCTTGTAGCTCAGTTCCTCGCCGTTCATTCCGACGGTTTTCAGCCAAACCTTTTCGTCAGCATCCCCTGTATGCAAAAAAATGTCAGTCGACCAGCCCTTGTCAGCAAAATACGTTCCGGTATTTTGGACGATCTCGACCGTATGGCAGAGGATAGGTACCCCCGGCAGAAGCAAGTAATACTGGTGGCACGTCAGACCGCGATACTTGTCCTGTTTTTTCACATGGTAGCTCAGCTTGATTCCTTGCCATACATTTTGTCTGTTGTCTACCAGCTCGACAAAGGAGGCGCTTCGCTCTTCCTTGACCAGTGAAAACGCGCTCAGTTCAGCAACATGGTTGGCAATCCCGCCTGTCCACGGATTCCACCATGATTTGGGCTGCCGTTCGGGGAAGGAGCTAGCCAGCCACTCCTGACCATTGTTGGATAGCGAGTAGAGCGTCGGATAAAAATCGGGAGCGGCTTTGATTCGCAATGGGCCGTTGTCGGCGATATAGACTTGCTGTCCTTCTTCCTCCGTTTGTTCCAGAGAAACCGTGCCTTGTCCGATAGGGAAAATGGCGCTGCGCAAGTGAGTCTCATGCGTGGCAAAACGTCCGTCTATCTGCACGAGTTCATATGATCTTCTTGGGGTAGCAAAGGAGAAGCTGGATTCCGTCGCTTCCGCATCTTCTGTGTATAGGTGTGTCTGTCCAGAAGCAGTCCCGCTTGTCGTGGACGCAGTCAATTCTCCATCCAGATATTGCTGTTTGAACTCTTTCACCTGTACACACACTTCCTCGCTGCTGACAAACGGATTATGCTCGTTGGCAACCAGCGCCAGATGAGGTGTCAGGGACAAGTCGGCTGGTATTGCTTCTCTTCGGGCAAAAGCACGGAACTCCTTCCAATCGGTATAGCCCCCATGCATGAGGTGGAAAGGGCCGAATGTTCTTTTGCCATGCGGCTCCAGCAAGCCGAGACTGGTTTCCAGGCTCACGTACCAGGATTGAAAATGAATGCGGTACTCCTCAGGCCAGCACATTCCCCAAGGAGCTGTTTCCCCCCGTGCAAACAGCCAGTTTTCACTGATCTGCTCACCATCCCAATAATCTAGATCGCTGCCGTAAGAAGAGGGCGTTTCGATGTAACGGCCTTGATACGGGAGGATAGGGCGCAAAAATTCAGGAGTAAAGCCTTGGGTGATCCAGAGCTCGGTTGCCAGCTTGTCAGCAGAGAGGTTTTCCAGCTCCAGCTCGTGCTCCACCGTACCATCTCCGAACAGAAGCGTCTTTCCGATCAGTGCGATCTGGGGAAATGCACCGGATCGATAACTGGCGCGGATACCGATCGCTCCCTTTTCCATGATAAATTCGATGAACTCGGCACGTTTTTTGGAAAACTCGCTGGAATACGGTTTGCCGATCTTGGGATAGGTGATGTAGGTCGGCCCCCCTCCTGTACCACTGACAACGGTGATTTCGTTATCATCTTTATTCAAATAGAGCGCATGGCGACCATGGTGAGCCTGCCAGGTTTGTTCCGTATCCCCCGACAGCATGGCACCCAGTCCTGTGAAGGCGGCACCGATCTTTTTCGTAAAAGAAACAGAGCTACCATCTGCGAGCCTCGCAGCTACCTGTAAATGGAAGGAATAAAAGCCGTATTCGAGCAAGTCAGCGGTAAGTGGAAGGGAGGTGCGCTCTTTGCCACGCAGCCGAAGCGTGCAGCGCTGCTCATGGATGTGGAGAAATGGACGGGAGGGCAGCTCGAACGTAAATTCTGCTTCTTCTGCAAAGCTGTTCTCCACATCGAGATAAAATTTGGTTGTCTTTCCCGGATAGGAGAGACCAGGTACGTGCAGGGAAAGGGAAGCGGGAAACTTGGGGCTGATCCCCAATTGAAACAGAGCAGCTTTGCCGTTAATCAGGAAGTGAGTACAGACACGAGGATGCGTGCGCCAGACACTTTGCTCTTCTGTGATCGCGTCGACAAAAAAGCTTGCTGACAGTGTCGTTTCGTCCGTTACCTCCAGCTCCTGCTGATAATCAAAGCGGATCGTTTCGTTAGATTCCCCCTTCAAGGAAAGCTGTAGTGGCCTGCCTGATTTGTTGACAATCCGGTAGTGAATCTGGTACTCCCGGCCGAAGACAAGCTCTAGCTTTTCCACTTCAGCTGACAGCAGATAATCTTCTGTCTCGATTAGGCGCATGCCACGCCCGAGCCGCTCAAACTCCACGCGCAAGCTCTTTTCTTCTTTTGCCCATGAGTAGGTGAAGTAATCAAAGCCGTTTTCTTTCCGTCCATCCGGCTCTACCTCAATCTCTCGCGTAGAGTCCTGATACCAGTCAAGCTCCTCAAAATAGTGGGCGATTGCCTCTGTCCGCAATACGGTGGGGACCATGTTCATCAGATGAGTGGAATCATCCCGGTCTTCCCAGAAAAAGCCGAATTTCTTATACAACGGAACTGCTTTCGTGTTTCCTGCCCAGGTATAGAGATCAAGTCGCGGCCAGCCGAGCTCAATCGTTTGCTCCAGCACGCGTGCAAGCAACATGCGGCCCACTTTTTTTCCGTGATATTCAGGCCGTACATTTAGGAGCGGGATGTAGAGAGCCCCGGTATCTTCACGGTATTCTGCCAGGCTGCAATAACCCACCACCGTTTCACCATCCACCGCCAAATAGACAGCGAGGGAATCAGAGCTTGCTTCTTCCTGGCGGATCTGTTCGGCTGTCGTAATCGAATTCCCGCCTCCCCAGCTATCCCGGCTTGCGTTCCACATATCAGCGACGGCTGCAGCCAGTATGGGGCGATAGGGGACGATAGTGATTGATTCCATGTTTGCTTGCACCTCGATTTCGTTGTAAATTTTTGTATATTACTAGAAATACGATTGAGATACAGGATCGGTTTCTTGTTTTATCAGCTTCCTGCTGCTTCCAAACGCCGAATCGATACGGAAGCGTCCACTTATAGCGATCCCATCACGCTCGAATATTTGCTGAGCTGCTTTTCCCAACCGGCCGCGTGCTTCCTAACCAGTTGAAGAAACATTTTAAAGGCAGCAGATTGCCACTTGTTTTTATGAAAGGCCAGCGATGTAAATACGGTCGTTCCCTGCTCCCAAACAGCTCCTGCCAATTTCCTTTCGTTCATTTCCGAAAGGGTTGAAAAATGCGGCAAGACCGAAAAGCCTAATCCGCACATCACGCTCTGCTTGATGGCCTCAATACTCCAGAACTCTAAAGACGTGTTCGGTGAGACGCAGTGCTCTTGCAAATAGGAGTCAAAAAGCTTCCGATAGCTGCAGCCTTGTTGGGTAAATAAAAAGGTTGAATTCGAAAGGGCCTCCAGCAGTCGAGGCCACGGATAGGAATGAAAATGTGGAGGGGCAATCAGGAGCATAGGTTCCGTAACCAGCTTTTCTATATGCAAGTCAGGCTCGCTCCACTCTTTCTCCAGCATGAAAACCATGTCATATTCACCAGTACGCAACTGTCTGAGTGCCTCGGCATTGGAATAGGATGGTTTCAAAATGAGCTGTACTTGAGGATACAACTGGACATATTCCTTGATGATTGTCGGCAACCGATACACGGTTAAAGATTCGGGAGCGGCAACGGTTAAGGTGCCACTGGGGACATGGCTTGCAGCATGAATATTTTTTGCATTCGCATATAATGTCAGCATTTCAATTGCGAAAGGCATGAATTGCTCGCCAGTTTGAGTCAGCACGACTTTTTTCCCCAACCGGTCGAATAGGGGGGCTCCAACCTCTTCTTCAAGGGCTTGGATGTGCATCGTCACAGTGGATTGAGCGTATCCGAGATTTTCAGCTGCTTTCGTAAAACCTCCTAAATCCGCTATGGTCTTAAACGTAACAAGATGCCGAAGCTCCATTTCATTTCGCTCCCTGCGTATCCATTTTTTGCTAAGCGTATCACAAAAACCGATCTTTTCCATTTCTTCTATCAATTTTACTAATCAAAAGCTCGTAGCTATACTGAGATCATCGCTGCAGCGATTCAAGATTACATGAATCTGCGATACGAGGGAGCAGGATGGTTATGAACAAAACATGGATAATCATGGCGGCAATTGCGACAACATTGCTCTTATGGGCATCCGCTTTTGTAGGAATAAGGGCAGGGTTGGGAGCGTACTCTCCGACTCATCTGTCATTGCTCAGATACGCTACCGCTTCCATTGTTCTGGTGTTGTATTTCTATAAGGGAAAAAACAGACTTCCTGACAAAGGCGATGTGCCTAGAATCATGCTGACAGGTTTAGTCGGTATTACCGTGTATAACTTTGCTTTGAATTATGGAGAGGTAAGTGTCACAGCAGGGGTAGCAAGCTTTGTAGTTAATACGGTACCGATATTCACATCCATACTGGCCGTATTCATATTACAGGAAAGACTGAGATATTGGGGATGGGGAGCGATATTACTGAGCTTTGTCGGTGTGGCCATCATCTCACTGGACGACCTTCAACGAATGCAAATCAGCGGGGGGGTGCTATTCCTTTTAGTTGCTGCGCTGTCACAAGCCGCTTATTTTGTCATGCAAAAACCGTTGCTGAAAAAATATAGCCCTGTTGAGGTAACGACCTACGCGATCGTAACGGGAACCGTTTTCATGATTCCTTTCTCCCAATATTTCTTTGATGGCATTCAAAATGCGCCGATTGCCAAAACCCTGATTGTCATCTATTTAGGTGTATTCCCAGGGGCGCTCGCTTACTTGACATGGTCTTTTGCCCTATCAAAAGTGCAAGCATCTATGGTATCGAGCTTTCTTTTCCTCGTTCCGTTATTGACCTTGGGTATTGCATGGATTTGGCTATCCGAGATTCCAACGCTACACACCTGGATCGGGGGAATCTTGATTTTGGCAGGAGTTGTCGGCATGAATACGATTGGAAAAGCTAAGGCAATTCCGGAGAAAAGACAATTGCAAGACCACCCTCGATAAAATGTAGAGGGTGGTCTTTTTGGG
>JARDZO010000166.1 GCA_029240815.1 Brevibacillus sp. | reverse complement strand
GCTACATTGGATTTCACTTTCTCTTCTTCAAGGTCTGGACGCAATACATACATAACTTCGTATTGACGCATACCTTTTCACCTCCTTATGGACTTTAGCGGCCCTTATAGGGCAAGGAGCGAGTGCTAAAACGAAACGCATAAAACATGCACTCCACAAATACTCGCATTATCGTATTATAGCAAAGCAAATCTCGCGCTGCAAGGCCCGGTTCTAGACGTTGAAACGGAAATGCATAACATCTCCATCTGCTACCACGTACTCTTTCCCTTCAAGACGGTACTTGCCGCGCTCACGTGCTGCAGCAACAGAACCAGCATCTACCAGATCGTTGTAGGCGATGACTTCGGCACGGATAAAGCCGCGTTCGAAATCGGTATGGATGACGCCAGCTGCTCCGGGAGCTTTGATACCGCGACGAATCGTCCAAGCGCGAACCTCTTGCACACCGGCAGTAAAGTAAGTAACGAGACCCAAGAGTTCGTAAGCAGCACGAATCAAGCGATCCAGCCCGGATTCAGAAAGCCCCAGCTCTTCGAGGAACATGTCTTTATCTTCGCCTTCCAGCTCCGCGATTTCCGCTTCTACCTTGGCGCTGATTACTACGACTTGTGCTCCCTCGCTAGCCGCGTGCTCCCGAACTGTTTGCACATGCGGGTTGGTGTCAGCATCCAGAATGCCGTCTTCCGCCACATTGCACACGTACAGCATCGGCTTGATGGTCAACAGGTGCAAATCGCGAACCCATTTGCGCTCCTCGTCATCCAGTTCTACACTGCGTGCTGAATGGCCTTCCTCAAAAGCTGCCTTCAATTTCTCCAGAACATCCAGCTCTTGCTTGGCTTCTTTGTCTCCGGCCTTAACTTTGCGAACGATACGGTCAATACGTCTGTCTACGGAGTCGAGGTCAGCAAAGATCAGCTCCAGGTTGATCGTCTCGATATCGCTCAGCGGATCGACACGTCCAGATACGTGCGTAATATTTTCATCTTCAAAACAACGAACCACGTGAGCGATCGCATCAACTTCGCGAATATGGCCCAAAAACTGGTTCCCTAGTCCCTCACCCTTACTCGCGCCTTTAACCAGACCAGCAATGTCCACAAATTCAAATGCGGTCGGAACCACTTTGTTTGGAACAACGATCTCTGTCAATTTAGCCAAACGTGGATCTGGAACCTCCACGATACCTACATTGGGATCAATCGTACAGAACGGGTAGTTAGCCGATTCTGCACCTGCTTGGGTAATGGCGTTAAACAAGGTCGACTTCCCTACGTTGGGAAGACCTACAATCCCGCAAGATGCACCCATCTATATACACTCCTTATCATCGTCCTGACATCCTATTAAGTATATAGATTTGGATTTAAGAATACAATTGCATCCTTGTGGGAACTTCCTAGCTGTATCCTACACCAAACTGGTGGGACAAAAAAAGAAATGCTAGACTGATGGCAGGAATAGATGACTTTCGGTCAATAGAAATGAGGTGTTTTTTTTGAATTTGCTCCTACTCGGTGCCACCGGACGCGTGGGGAGTCACATTCTTACACGCGCGCTCCAGGATGGACATTATGTCACCGTCTTGGTCCGTTCCCCTGAGAAACTAACCCACCATCAAGCGGAGAACCTTCGTATCATCCCAGGCAATGTTCTGGAAGCTTCCGACGTGGTACGCGCGATGAGTGGCGCAGATACCGTCATCAGCTCGCTCGGTACGGATGGCTCCACTACTTTGTCAGAGGGGATTCCGCACATCATCCGTGCCATGAATCAAGAAGGCATCAGACGTATCATTACTGTCGGAACGGCGGGTATCTTGCAAAGCAGAACATCCCCGGAATTGCTCCGTTACCAATCCAGCGAGTCCAAACGCAAGCTGACTCGCGCCGCGGAAGAGCATCACAAGGCATTTACCCTGCTGGAACAATCTCCTCTAGATTGGACAATCGTTTGCCCGACCTATTTGCCAGATGGCGAGCTGGTCGGTTCCTATCGTGTGGAAGCTGATTTTTTGCCGGAAAATGGCGCAGAAATCTCAGTCCCGGACACGGCAGCATTCACGTACAGCCTGATTTCCAGTCGCGACTATGTACGTTCACGTGTCGGTATCGCCTATTGAATAGTCGGCAGGCATCCATCTCAAAGCAAAGGCTCCCTCTCAGGTGAAAGGGAGCCTTTTTTTCGTTTCGCGAAGCTTTACTTCTCGTTGACCAGCTTCTCCAGCTCCGTCAGCGTTTCTTCAAAAATTTGCATCGCTTGCTCGATCGGCTTGGATGTGGACATATCCACTCCTGCTGCTTTCAACACCTCGATAGGCGGTGCAGAATTGCCTGCCTCGAGGAAGTTGGTGCGGATGCGGTCGACCGCCGGCTTCCCTTCATCCATAATCTGCTTCGCCAAAGCCTGAGACGCAGCAAAGCTCGTCGAGTATTGGTACACATAGTATTTATAGTTGTAGAAATGGGAAACGCGCGCCCACTCCATCGCAATTTCATCGTCGGAAACCATATCTTTGCCATAGTATTTCTTGTTGATATCGAGGTAAATCTTTTTGATAGCTTCGGCGTTTAACGACTCTCCCGCCTGCTCCTTGTCGTGGATCGCTTTCTCAAACTCGGCGAACTGGGTCTGACGGAACAGCGTCGAACGGAAATTCTCCAGATAATGATTGAGCAGATACATCTTTTCTGCTTTCGTCTTCGCCTGGGTGTACATGCTCTTGAACAGCAACGTCTCGTTCATAGTAGACGCTACTTCTGCCGTGAATGTTGGGTAATTGGACGAAACATACGGTTGCGTCTTATTGGTGTAATACGACTGCATAGCATGGCCCATCTCGTGTGCGATCGTGAAAACATCGTCCAATGTTCCTTGATGGTTCAGCAACACGTATGGATGTGTGTCGTACGCACCCCATTGGTAAGCGCCTGTACGCTTGTCATCGGTAGAATACACATCTACCCAGCCGCCTTCCAACCCGTCGGACAAGACTTTCACATAGTCGTCCCCCATGGCCTGCAATCCGTTTACAACCATCTTTTTGCCTTCTTCAAACGAGATGTTCTTATCGTCGGATGGCACAATCGGTACGTAAATATCGTACATGTGCAGCTCATTCACACCCAGCATTTTCTTCTTCAAGGAAATGTAGCGGTGCAGCAGCGGCAGATTGTCATTTACCGTATCAATTAGCTCATCATATACCTTTGTAGGAATGTTGTTCGGATTCAGGCTCGACTCCAAAGCAGACGTGTAATGACGAGCATCTGCGTAAAAGTTATCTCCTTTTACTTTTGCCGCCAATGTCTGGGCAAAACTGTCCTGAAAATCGATCAACGAGCTGTAATACGCTTTAAACGCATCCTTTCGCACACGTTGATCCTTGCTTTCCAAATAAGAAACGAAATTGGCACGATTGAGTTGTACCTCTTTCCCGCTCTCATCCTTGATTTTCGGGAATTTCACGTCTTTGGACAGCATGCTGTAAATATTCGTTGGCGAGTTGCTGAGTGGCGCTGATTTTGCCAGCAGCTCCTCCATTTCTTTGGAGAGCGAATGCGGCTTGGTACGCAACATATCTTCGATGAACAGCTTGTACGGTGCCAGATCCTTGTCAGCCAGCAATTGCTTCATTTTATTATCGGGAATCGCTACGATTTCGGGCTGTACCCACGAAGTTTTTTCGGAGACGAGTGTGTACATTTTTTCAGCACGGTCAGCCAGCTTTTGCAGATCGGAATTGGCGGAGTTCACATCAAGTGACATATTCGCATACACGTAAGCCTTGTCGTTGAGGCGCATCATGCTCATGTAGTCTTCAAACGCCTTCAATAAGGAAGCAGAGGAACTGCCAAGCTTGCCTTGATACTTGGTAAAAGCCTTGGCCATCTCTTCTACTTTGGCGACATCTTTTTCCCAATCCTTGACGGTCGGATAAATGTGATCAAGCTTCCATTTGTACTGATCTGGAATTTCCGCACGTGTCTGATAGACAGGCGCCTTTTCCGCAGCAACCGCAATAGCTGGTGAGCTGTACGGAATGAAGGGCACTGCAACGGTGGACAAAGTAATGGCCAAAGCCGTGATGGATGCAAACGCACGCTTCTTCAAATCTCAATCGCCCCTTTTCTACGTCTATATATCTTTCCCAAATACTAGTAACTGTAATTATCTTTTTTTGCCTGAAATTCCTCCTTATTAGTCAAAAAATTTTAAATATTTATTAACAACTGTCAATTTATCCAGAGAAAATTCAATTTTGTGGATAAATCTGTGGATAACTAAGTTCATTTAGGGGGTTGTCCACCTTCACCTCTCTTCGCATCTGTTCCGGCCTGTACAGTTGTCCACATTTTCTGTGGATAGATTGTGTATAACTTATTTTCCTTCCACCCGAGACATTCGCCCATACCTCTTTTCCGCTTTTGACATAGCATGAGTATTGAAACTAGGGTAGGAGGTGTTAGCAAGTGGGTATCTTCAATGGCTTCGACGACTTCGCGCTGATCTTGGTTCTCTTTATCCTTCTCGTGATCATTGCTTGTGAGTGCAACTAATATTCCCGCTGCAATCCAACCTATCTGAAGGTAAGTCATGCTCATAAGCGTAGCATTACCTTCCAAACAAAGGTCCGTCATATTTGGCGATCGTGTCGACTCGCCATGTACTGTCATAACGTATGTACTATCCTCCGGGAGCCAAATCACGATAGTACAAATGAAAAAGGGATGCTGCTAGTAGAGAGCATCCCTTTTTGTTGCGCCTTTATTTGGCTCCCGTCGTAAAGCTGGAACGCTGAGCAGAATTGGCATTACCCGCAGCGTCACGCAACAAGCCCGGTACCAGTTCGATCTGATAAGTCTTGTACGGCTGCCACTTCCCTCTTGGTTTGACTGTCAGCATCCTCTTGCTCTTGTTCCAGGTAATCGTATGGGCGACACTTGCGCCCGTATCATCTGTCAGTCGCACGAGAGCCCCTGACGTCTTACTCGCAAGAACGCTGCCATCGATCAAAAAAACATCCTCCGCGAACTGCATGGTAACCTTCTCCTGCAGCTTGACCTGCTTTGCCCCATGCCCAGGTAAAATAGTGGCTCGTGGAGCAATTGTATCCACAGCTTTTTTTGTGGAAAACGTAATGCTCGCTTCCGGATTTACTTGTCCACGATCGTTTTTAATTTTTTTCGCAGGAATCATTACTTGAAATGACTGCCCTGCCTCCAAGTTACCCACAGGGTCGATCGTGACCGTTCGCTGTGACTTGCTCCAATTTGCTGTAAATGGCACCCGCTTCTTTTTGCTATCCTTCAGCTGAATGATGGACAACCACGATTGATTCGTTAGCTCTTTGTTGCTCGTCAGACGAATGGGCTGAGCAAACGTAATCGTAATCAGTGATTCAACAGAGATGTCCGCAGCTTTGTCCGTTGGCGACATCTTCATGCCCCACGATGAGCCATCCGCTCCCATCGCCGGTTGAGCCACCAATAACAACAACATGACCATACTCAGTACCTGTAACCATTTGCCTGTCCCTTTTTTCATCGTATCCCCCCGTATGAACGGCAGAGAGCTATCCACGTGCAACAGCTCCCTCTCACCGTTTACGGGCATTGTAAAAAAAGACAACGCGGTCATACAAACAAATTTCTATCTCAAGACTGAGTCTCGTCTTCTGCATGGCTCAAGATCTTTTTTAGCTTTCGTTCAAACTCCAGTCGTGGAATCATCACACTGTGTTCGCAACCCGTGCACTTAATGCGTACGTCCATCCCCATTCGGATGACTTTCCACGCATTCGTCCCGCACGGATGCGGTTTCTTCATTTGAACGACATCCCCCAGTTCAAATTGCTTCCGTTCCATTCTTGTCTTGCTCCTTTCTCTCTACGCTTGCCCCAGGCCTTGACCCTTCCCTTGCATCGCGACAATTTTCGGATACGGAATCTGAATGCCGCGATTCGTGAATTCCGTACGGATCATAGCCCGCAAGTTACGGTTTACTCCGTGGTGTGTATTTGGTTTACACTCTGCTGTCACCCTCATGATCACTTCCGATGGGCCAAGTGCGTGGACACCGAGAATTTGAGGCTCTGCCACGATATCGGTCAGCTCAGTTTGAGCGAGCTGAAGCACTTCCTTCAAGACTTGCTCTACTTGGTTCAAGTCTTCTTCATACGCTACAGACACGTCCACGACAGCCAAGGTATTTTGCAATGAGAAATTCGTTACCTGCGTGATCATTCCGTTGGGGAAAATATGCACTTCCCCTGTCCAGCTGCGAACGCGCGTGATTCGCAGACCGATTTCCTGTACTGTCCCTGTCATATTGTTAATGGTCACGACATCCCCGACCGCAAACTGATCCTCGAAGATAATGAAGAATCCGGTAATGATATCACGCACCAGACTCTGAGCGCCAAAACCAACTGCCAATCCCAATACCCCTGCACTCACCAAAACTGGCTTCAAATCAATCCCCAGCAGCTGCAGGATCATGAGAATCGCTAAAAAATACAATGTATACCTTACGACGTTGTTAACCAGTACCCTCATGGTATCGACGCGTCTCTGATCCATCTGGATCTTGCTGCCTTTTCGATGCTGAAATACCCGATTGACCGCTGCCTGAACGACAGATACGACGATTCGAGAAATCACGATAATCGCTACAATTTTCAACACAATTGTCCCGAGGTTCATCCACATGTCGGCATTCGTTATATACTCGTAAATTTGATTATAAAGTGACGTAAAAAATATTCCTTCTTTCATCCTTCCTGCTCCTTTCTGTTTCCTTTCTCGTCGATTTCCTGATAGCGATCAGAAAACTGCCGAAAATAGCCTCGAATGATCACTTGTTGTTCATCCATTATCGTCTTCGCCTGTGAGTAATCTGGCAGTGGAAACTCTATGGAGAGGGCACAGCCGGCCGTTATCTCTTTTGGGGTCGGTCTTGTGTCAATCTCTATATCCGCATACTCCAGCAGCATCTCTGCACGCAAAGCTTGCTGTGTGGAATCAAATGCGATCAGTACCGTCTCTCCTCCCACTTTTCTCCCTCCCTACGTCCTGACGACCAACCTTTTTTAACGTCCGGAGCGCATGACGAAGTGCCTCAGCGTATGCATCTGGCATTACTTCGGTAAAACGCGCTCGATAGAGGTTTTCTTACAGTCAGTATCAGGCAAGCATCTACTATTGTACCTGTTCGCCCATTCTCTTGCCAGTTTCGCTGATTTTTCAAAACTTCCGTAACCTTCCCATTAGCTGGTATAAAAATGCCTTTTCGGTACTATACTGTGAATACTCTTCAAATCTAATCATTGACGATCGCAAGAGTGGGGGTAGCCATGAATACATTTGAGAATCGCAAGGATAGTTTTTTACCACCTTTTAAAGTGGAATATCGCAGTGAAAATGCAGATGAACACCTGGCTCTACACCTTGCTCAACGCTTTCGCTTGAAGCCTTTTGAAGAAGAAATCATCTTGGTTTGTATTGGGACAGACCGTTCCACAGGTGATGCTCTCGGACCTCTCGTAGGGAGCAAGCTGCAAACACACTCATCCCGATTATTACAAGTGTACGGGACATTAGATGATCCTGTCCACGCTATGAATCTCACGGATAAGCTGGAATTCATTCAAACCAAGCATCCAAAGGCGACAGTCATTGCTGTTGATGCTTGTCTGGGCCAATTCAGCCACGTCGGAAATATCAATGTGATCAATGGGCCACTAAAGCCTGGAGCAGGTGTCAAAAAAGAGCTTCCAGCCGTCGGTACTTTTCACATTACGGGAATCGTCAATGTCGGAGGCTTCATGGAGTATTTTGTGCTCCAGAATACCCGATTGGCTGTTGTCATGAGCATGGCCGAAATTATTGCATCCGGATTATCTAAGGCTGTTTCGTTAGCCTCTGAGGAAAGCCGCTTGGGTAGTATTTGATATCACTTACCCTAGCACGCGCTTATCCTCGTTCAAATAGGTGACAAGACTTGTTTCTCCTCCCCCTCTGGGAAAACAAGTCTCTTTTTTTTACCCACAAATACGCAAGCACTTCGGCAAAATTTCTACGCAAGTCGGTGTTTGTGCCACGATCTCCCCATCAGCATGCACAATCAAAGGCCACTGCGTCTCCACTGATATCTGTCTTCCTCGAAAGAAACGAATCATTGGATGATTGACATGCGCACCCGTAAATATCTGCGGAAATGCACGTAGTAACCCCCAGCGCCCCACGTTATTCACCACGCAAATCTCCGCGAAGCCATCATCAGGAACGGCCCCCGGACAAATCAGCATACCACCACCGTAATTGGGGATATTGGCAATCGCAATGAGCCAAGCTCGTTCGACCTGAATGGCTTCACCGTCCACCGTCAACGTCACCTGACAAGACCGGTACGTACACAAAACACGAATGACCGACCATATATACGCTACCTTCCCCAGCTTGAAACGGTTCAACCACTTTTTGTAGCTCGCTTTCCCGTTTATCCGACTCGACTCGCTCCATTGCCTGAATGGGATCATTCGATAAGCCATGACCTCGCGAAAAATCGTTTCCTGACCCTGCAGCCACGTGTCCCAGCAAGCATACTTTTCCCGATTGATAAATGCCATTCACCACTTCATGGACCGTTCCGTCCCCTCCAACAGCGACGATTTTATTTACTTCCTCTTTTTCGATCAGTTCAACAGCCAGAGTCTGGGCGTCCCCCTCTCTCGATGTCTTCCTCACTCGATAAACGGCCCCCTGATGCCTTAGATTTTGTTCTAGACTGTCCCATATTTCCTTTCCCTTTTTCATGCCACTGTGGCGCTTTCTGGCGAACATCGCTGCTTTTCTGTCTCTCTTATGCGCTTATTCTACCATCCCTGATCATGATTTTGGCTCTGAATATAGTAGGTAGTTCCTCGTTATTTGATATAGCTTCCAGTGATTCTTCAAAAAAAAAGACCCTTCCCATTTGAGAAGAGTCTCGCTATTTCCTTATGAAAACAGCTTAGAAAGCCATCCAACAATCGGCACTCCCAATGCGGCAATGACCAAGGCTGGCAGCATATTTGCGACGTTGATCTTTCTGATCTCCAGAATGTTGATCCCAATCGCGATGATCATCAATCCACCTACTGCTGTTAATTCTACCAGCATTGCATCGAGCGTGGTCTGACTCACAACATTGTAGATTTGAGTCGATAATAATGCAATTAACCCTTGATACACGAGCACAGGAACAGCTGAAAATAGCACGCCAATTCCTAAGGTCGAACTAAAAATGATGGCTGAAAACCCGTCTATTAAAGCCTTCGTGTACAAAATATCGTGGTTATCGCGCAACCCGCTATCCATCGCTCCTAAAACACCCATTGCTCCGATGCAATAGACCAATGTCGCAGTGACAAAACCGGTAGCAATGCTACCTTGTTTGTTCCCCCCGAGTTTCCTTTCCAACCACTGGCCAAGACGATTTAACCCTTTTTCAATGCCAATCAATTCGCCGACGATAGCTCCCAGCACGATGCTGACAATCATCAGCAAAAAATTTTCCGTTCCAAGACTCATCTTGATTCCCAGCAGAATGACAGCCAATCCGATCCCTTGCATGACCGTTTGGCGAATCGAATCGGGGATTCGGCTCAACAGTCGACCTAACAAGGCGCCAACGATAATAGCAGCCGCATTCACCAGGGTTCCCAACAAGATCACGTTTTGTCTCCCCCTACAGATACGTTACACGAAGGCAGATGCGATCTCCCGCACTGCTTGAATAAGCGCTTCTACGTCTTTGTCTGTATTAAAAATGCCATAGCTAGCTCGAACAGCGCCTCGTTGTTCCGTCCCTGCCGTTTGGTGACCTAGCGGAGTACAATGGTACCCTGATCTCGTAGCAATTCCGTATTGTTGGTCGAGAATAAAGGAAACTTCGGATGCGTCGACTCCATTAATATTAAACGAGACGACGCCGACTCTTTCCGTTTCTACACCCGGTCCATATACTTCTACACCAGGGATTTCTCCTAGTGCGAGAATCGTTTTTTTGACCATTTTCCACTCATGCTGGCGTATATCTTCTACACCTTTGTCCATAACGTACGTCACACCCGCTAACAATCCAGCAAGTCCAACTGTATTTACAGTCCCGCTCTCGTAACGATCCGGTCTGGTAGTAGGCTGATCGATAGCTTCTGACTGACTCCCCGTTCCTCCGTGAATCAATGGTTCGAGATCAATGTCGTTATGTGCGTACAGAGCTCCGGTTCCTTGAGGGCCATACAACCCTTTGTGTCCCGGGAAGGCAAGCATATCGATGTGCATCTCTTCCACATGAATCGGCAATACCCCGGCGGACTGTGACGCGTCGACCAAAAAAGTAATTCCGTGCTGCTTGGCCAATGTCCCCAATTCCGCTATCGGCAGGATCACTCCTGTCAAATTGGATGCATGACTGACGACCAAAAGACGCGTATTGGGCTGAATCGCCTGTTTGAAATCTTCCAGATAAAAAAGATGATCGCCTCTTGGTTCTACATACGTTACTTCAACATCACTGGTTTTACGCATAAACTCCAGAGGGCGTCTCACCGAGTTATGTTCCACAGATGAGGAAATAACGTGATCACCTGGCTTCAAAAAGCCTTTAATGGCTTGATTCAGAGCCTGTGTCGCATTTAGATAAAAAAAGAGGTTATTCGGGTTTTGTATCCCAAACAACCGCGATAATTGCACTCGTGCACGAAACACGGTCTTGCTAGCTTTCATCGCCAAAGCGTGTCCGCCTCTGCCAGGGTTTGCAGCAAAATCCTCGATAACCTCTGCCATCATTTCCTTTACTGCCGGTGGCTTTGGCCAGGTAGAAGCTGCGTTATCCAAATAGATGATCGCCATGACTACCTCCTACGCTCACATTTCTGCTTGTAATAGATCAATGATTCGTTGCAGATCTTCCTGCGAGTAGAAATCAATTTCGATCTTACCTCGCTTGGTCCCCTTCTTGATCTTAACCGAGGTACCGAATCTGCTCCGCAAGCGTTCTTCTATTTCCACCAGAACAGGCTCATTTCTCGCTGGCTTTTTCTTCTTTGTTTCACGTGAAACATTTAGTTGTTTCACCAGCTCTTCCAATTGACGAACACTCAGTCCTTTTTCGACAACATCTTTCGCCAGTTGCAGCTGAACCTGCTCCTTGTTTACTGTCAATAGTGCACGGGCATGTCCCATAGAAAGTGCTGCTGTCGATACCATTTTCCGGATTTTATCCGGCAATTGCAGCAGTCGCATCATGTTAGCTACATGTGGTCTGCTCTTCCCAATCCGCTGAGCCAGCTGTTCCTGAGTATATTCGTGATGAGCAATCAGCTTTTCATATGCTTCCGCTTCTTCCAACGGATTTAGGTTTTCCCGTTGGAGGTTTTCTATCAACGCAATTTCCATCAGCTGCTGGTCTGTATAAGCTTTCACCACTACTGGCACCTGTTTCAATCCACACAGCTTGGCAGCACGAAGTCTTCTCTCACCCGCAACCAATTCAAAACCCTTGATACTTTTCCGAACGATCAACGGCTGAATAATGCCATGCTCCTTGATCGATTGAGCCAATTCATCAATAGCCGATTGTTCGAATTCTTTACGGGGCTGATATGGATTGGGACGAATCTCACTGACGGAAACCTCTTTGACCTGTTCCCCTTCCTCAATGAGATTGGACGTTATAAGTGCATTCAGCCCTTTTCCCAAACCTCTACTCATACCCCTACCACTTCCTTCGCCAAATCGGTATAGACTTCCGCTCCTCTGGAGCGTGGATCGTACGTAATGATGGCTTGTCCGTGTGAAGGTGCTTCACTTAAGCGGACATTTCGGGGAATAATCGTTTTGTACACTTTTTCCTGAAAGTACTTTTTCACTTCTTCGATGACTTGAATACCCAGGTTCGTCCGAGCATCGAGCATCGTTAAGACGACACCTTCAATAGCAAGCTGAGAATTAAGGTGCTTTTGCACCAAACGAATTGTATTCAAGAGTTGGCTTAATCCTTCCAATGCATAGTATTCACATTGAATTGGAATGAGCACAGAATCAGCTGCAGTCAAAGAATTCACAGTCAAAATACCCAACGAAGGCGGGCAATCAATAATTACGTAATCATACTTGTCTTTTACTACTTCCAGAGCTTTTTTCAAACGAACTTCACGAGAGATCGTCGGGACTAGCTCAATTTCCGCACCTGCCAGTTGAATGGTGGCCGGAATAATCATCAAACCTTCAATGTCCGTTGGCAAAGTGGCATCGACCGGGCTTATGTCGTTGATCAATACATCATAGATACAATATCGCACATCGGCCTTGTTGACTCCGATCCCGCTGGTCGCGTTCCCCTGTGGGTGGCCAGACAAGCGCTTAGATTGACGGACGTAGTCGTTTTCCCGACGCCGCCTTTCTGGTTCGCAACCGCAATGATTTTACCCAACTTCTCCACCTCATTTTTTTCGTGTAGGAAAGTTTGAGATCGCCACAGAATCCTGGTGATTCTTTTACAAACCTTTCCGGAACGCATAGCCGAGCCTTCTAACATCACTCGGACATGTCCTCTGCGAGAGAGAACTTCAAAAAATTTAGATTCACGACAATTCCTTTTGGTATAACCATGTTACCAGATTTGGCACCTTGCCGTACGCTGTTTTTTTCATATTGGGACAATTTGTCTGTATTTTTGTTCAAACAAATGTGGAAGTTCCTGTTTTTTTGTGTGAATCACTTGAAACACACGGCTCATCGCTTCCAACTCCCACTGAAACGCCCCTTTAAGGAGCTACACTACGCAAAAATTTCCCTGATCAGGGTTGGTTCCTTCCTCTTAACTTAAAAGGAACTTTACTGACCGCTCTTTCTTCACTACTTACCCTACCAATCTTTGAAAGAAAACAGAATTTGACCAAAAAGAACGGCGGCCCGATCGCCACCGTTCTCTTCCCTCTTTGGGAACTTGAACCGATACATGTTCGATTTAGAATTTACTTGTTGGTATCCTTATTTTTCGGAATCCGAATCGTAAATTGGTAAAACTCATCATGATCTTCTTCGTTAGTTTCAACAGGCAACCCCGTCTGCATGACCATATCGATGGATTGGCGAACCGTATTGATTGCAATCCTTGCATCCCGAGAAAAAGCCTTCCATCTCGGTTTCGGTTCCTTTTCCTGTTTTGGATTCTCTTCTGCCTCCAGAAGCTGCTTTACTCTAACTTCCGTCTGCTTTACGTTCCATTCGCGCTCGAGAATCTCTTGCAGCACTTTTATCTGTAATTCCTTTTGTTTCAATGGAATCAACGCACGAGCATGACGTTCGGTCACATGTCGGGCCAGCAGCGCATCCTGGATTTCCTGCGGCAGATGAAGCAATCGCAGCTTGTTAGCAATCGTGGACTGTCCTTTGCCAAGGCGCTGTGCCAGACTCTCCTGCGTCAAATTGTGCAGATCAATCAGCTTTTGATAAGCCACAGCCTCTTCAATTGCCGTCAATCCTTCTCGTTGCAAGTTCTCAATCAACGCGATCGAGGCGGTCTGCGCGTCATTAAACTCTTTGACTATCGCAGGTATCCGCTCCATGCCCAATTTTTTCGTTGCACGCAAACGACGTTCCCCTGCAATCAATTCATAATGACCGTCTCTAACTCGTACAACGATCGGCTGAATCAATCCATGAGTCCGAATGGTTTGACACAACTCTTCAATTTTCTCGTCATCAAAAACCGTGCGAGGTTGGTATGGATTTGGCACGATCTCCTCTACCGGTATTTGTCTGATTTCTTCGTTGTCTGTTTTGTCGGTCAACCCGAATATGCGAGAAAATGAATCCTTCACTGCCATAGAAAATCCCCCACTTCTACCCGTTCCATCCTTGCTATTTCAAACACTATTAAATTTTCCGGAAAACTTGGGCGTATTCTTGATTGTTTCATACACATGCCAACCCTTTTGCCAATTGCTGCGAGTAACAGAACAGGCCCTCATAAACACAACTGTGACAACATGAGCCGCTTATCCTTTCACAGGTGCGGTCGTTTCAGCTAATCCGGGGCGTCTCCTCTCATTTTCCACTCAAAAGACACGAAATCTCGCTAGCTTCTCCAAACGAAAAATGAATAGCGCTAGATTCGTGCTTGCAGAAAATAATGTGGCCCATACCTCTTCCTTCCTTTTCCAAGCGTGGAAAAAGAGTTGATATGACCTTGTAACTTGTTGAGAGGAGCTTACTCACCCTTTTCTGTACGAAAAGGTGCTTGTGTCCTATAGAAAAAGACGCTCCAAGCCCTTTCTCAGCGATGGTAAAAATCCTTTTGGCCTAAACACGTTCTGTTCGTACTTTTATTTACGATTCTTTTCTAATTGTAATTCTGCAAGATTCGCCCAATTCCTGCTAATGAAAAACGTTTCACGTGAAACATCAGTCGTGATCGTCATCGTAGCAAATAGGCTTTCCACGCCCTTTCTGCGAATCTTCTTCTTCTAATCGATCATCAGATAAATGTGAAATTTTGGTGGCGCGAAACAGTCTCGGAAATAATCGATGAAAATCTAGCGTCAAATAGGCAAAGAAAGCAGCAATGATGGCTGTTACATACATTCCTGCACTAAACATCAGACCAATTGCCGAAGCGACCCACATCCCGGCTGCAGTCGTTAAGCCTTTTACAGAGCCGTTAAACTTGATGATCGCTCCAGCTCCCAAAAAACCCATCCCTGTGACCACTTGTGCGGCGACCCGGCCTGGATCGTTGTTTACCCCACTGGAAGAGAAACCGTATATGGAGGCCAGTCCAAACAAACAGGAGCCAAAACAAACGAGGCTGTAAGTACGAAATCCAGCCCCTCTACCGCGATAGACATCCTTAATAAAACGCTCCCTCTCCCAACCCATGATGGCTCCTGCCAGGAAAGCTAGAAACAAGCGCAATAAGATCGTTGGGAGCTCTGGCGGAAAAAAGATGGCTAGCACAGTCTGCATGTATGATCCATCCTCTCTCAAGGCGTCAATCTCTAAAAAGTTACTTGTATGTATATGCCGAGAGAAGGATAGACATGCCCTTTGAAACTTTGGCTCTTCTTGTTCCGTGATGATCCTTGGTCACAAAATAACCTTCAATCCACCGCGGTAGCGCCGACAACTTTCTCCTCCTGTATTAAAGCAGCCTTTCCATATTTCAATTGCGTAACAAATCGTTACTGATCATACAAAAAAGGTCGCAGCCCTGTGCCACGACCTTCTCTTACATCTATTCCACACTAGATCAATGGTTTCTTTGCCGGTATCCCAGCTTTTCGAGGATAGCTTTTCGGCGTCGCTTCCACTTTTTCCACGATCACGATGTTTCGCTCTCCTGCTTCCTCCATCAGTTGGAAAGTTTCTACTTTGCGCGTCTTGCCACCCAATGTTTTAATCGCCTTTTTCGCCTCACCCAGCTCGAGAGTCATTTCAGCTCCTTTGAGAGCGATGAAGTGCCCACCGACTTTGGCAAATGGCAGACAAAACTCAGACAACAAATTCATTCTCGCCACCGCACGCGCGACAACCAGCTGATATTTTTCCCGATGAGCCGGCTCCTGGCCGCGTTCTTCCGCACGACCGTGGACAGGATTGAGATTTTCCAGACCCAATTCGCTCGCAACGTGCTGTAAAAAATTCATGCGTTTGTTCAGCGAGTCGATAATGGTCATCTTCAGATGCGGAAAGCAGATTTTCAGAGGAATGCTGGGAAAGCCCGCTCCTCCTCCGATATCAACTACGGATTCCACCTTGTCAAAAGGGAAATAGAAAGCAGGTGTAATGGAATCGTAAAAATGCTTGTTATACACCTGTCCCTCTTCGGTAATCCCCGTCAAATTCATCTTTTCATTCCATTCGACCAACAAGTGAAAGAACTGATCGAATTGCTCCAACTGACGCTCTGTCAACACAATGCCTTTGGCACCCAAGGCCTCGGCAAATTGCTCTTTCGTCATCTGCTATTCTCCTTACTCTGCCGCTCCTACGCGATTGTACTGCTCCAAATATACCATCAATACGGAAATATCCGCAGGAGTAACCCCAGCGATACGAGCCCCCTGGCCAATATTCAATGGACGAATCCGCGACATGTTTTCACGCGCTTCTTTGGACATCCCCGAAATTCGATGGTAGTCCAGATTTTCCGGAATCCGACGTTCCTCCATCTTTTTCATCCGTTCAACTTGCTGGAGCGATTTCCGGATGTAGCCATCGTATTTGATCTGGATCTCTACCTGTTCCGCTACGTCTTCTGGCAACGGCTCAGCAGGTGGCATCATTTGAATGATATGACTGTAGGTCAATTCTGGACGACGTAGCAGCTGCGCCAGCTCGATCACCTCAGTCAGTTCAGGAGAACCGGCAGCACGCAGCACCTCTTGGACGTGCTCCATGTCAGGACGTACCCGGGTATTGTTGACCCGATCTTTTTCCTGTTCAATTAATTGCCGCTTTGCTTGAAAACGAGTATGGCGATCTTCGCTGATCAAACCAATATCGTAGCCTATATCTGTCAAACGCAGATCCGCATTATCATGACGCAAAAGCAAGCGGTACTCAGCGCGGGAAGTAAGCAAGCGATAAGGCTCATGTGTTCCTTTGGTCACCAAATCGTCGATCAGTACGCCAATGTAAGCTTCTTCACGGCCCAAAACAACAGGTGGTTGATCCTGCACGCGTCTGGCCGCATTAATCCCTGCCATCAAGCCTTGCCCAGCCGCTTCCTCATATCCGGAGGTTCCGTTAATTTGTCCCGCTGTAAAGAGACCCGGCAGAACTTTCGTTTCCAAGGAAGGCCACAGCTGCGTCGGCACGACTGCATCGTACTCAATCGCATAGCCTGGTCGCATCATTTTGACTTCTTCCATCCCCGACATCGAGCGAAGCATGGATAGCTGCACGTCTTCCGGCAAGCTAGTGGACAAACCTTGGACGTACATTTCTTCCGTGTGGCGTCCTTCTGGCTCCAGGAAGATCTGATGGCGCGGCTTATCGTTGAACCGAACGACTTTATCCTCGATAGACGGGCAGTAACGAGGTCCTGTCCCTTCAATCATCCCCGAGTACATCGGTGCACGGTGCAAATTGCCATTAATCAACTCATGCGTTTCTTCGTTTGTATAAGTCAGCCAGCAAGGCAGCTGATCGGTGATAAACTCCGTTGTTTCATAGGAAAACGCACGTGGTTCCTCGTCTCCCGGTTGAATCTCCATTTTGGTAAAATCAATACTGTTTTTATGAACGCGCGGTGGTGTACCTGTTTTAAAACGCGTCATTTCAAATCCGAGTTCTTTCAGATGATGCGCCAGACGGATGGAAGGACGCATGTTGTTCGGGCCGCTTTCATACTGCAAATCACCCAAAATGATTTTTCCACGCAAGTATGTCCCTGTCGTCAGTACGACGGACTTGGCTTTGTAACGAGCACCGGTCTGGGTCAGAACCCCTTCACAGATTCCGTCATTGACGATCAGCTCTTCTACCATCGCCTGACGCAGCAACAGATTCGGCGTATTTTCGATTGTGCGTTTCATTTCATGCTGGTAGGCAAATTTATCAGCTTGCGCACGCAGCGCATGTACAGCAGGCCCTTTTCCCGTATTCAGCATGCGCATTTGAATATGCGTTTTATCTGTGTTTCGGCCCATTTCTCCGCCCAGTGCATCAATTTCGCGCACAACATGCCCTTTTGCAGGACCGCCGACAGATGGGTTACATGGCATAAAGGCTACAGCATCCAAATTAATGGTTAACAGCAAGGTACTGCATCCCATTCGGGCAGCTGCCAATGCCGCTTCACACCCCGCATGCCCAGCCCCAATCACGATGACGTCAAACGAGCCAGCTTCATACATAGGTACAGCGTTCACTTTGTTTTCCTCCTCCTCATTACGTACTTTTTACTTGCCTAGACAAAACTGAGAGAAGATCTGGTCGATCAAATCTTCGCCGACGCTTTCCCCGATGACCTCTCCTAACAGTTCCCACGCTTTCTTAATATCGATCTGAATCATATCGACAGGCATTTGCCCATCAATGCCACCCAACGCTTCGTCCATGGCCAGTTCAGCCTGTCTGAGAAGATGAATATGGCGCGCATTGCTCACATAAGTCAAATCATCTTGCTGGACGCGACCGCTAAAGAAAATCTCGCTGATCGCCTGCTCCAACAGCTCAATGCCGGTCTCTTCCCTAGCCGAAGTCATAATCAGCGGCTGCTGAGGGAAATGACGTTTGATCTCTTCCAAATCAATCTTTTGCGGCAGGTCAAACTTGTTGACGATCACAATGACGGAAAATCCTTTTGCTGCCTCAAAGATCGCGTAATCATCCGGGCTCAAGGGTTCATTATAATTGAGCACGAGCAACACGAGGTCCGCCTTTTGCAATAACTGCCTGGATTTCTCCACACCAATTTTTTCAACTATATCTTCTGTATCGCGAATCCCCGCTGTATCAATCAGGCGCAAAGGAACACCGCGCACATTGACATACTCTTCAATCACATCACGTGTCGTCCCGGCAACATCTGTAACAATCGCCTTTTCCTCTTGCACCAAGCTATTCAGCAAAGAGGATTTTCCTACATTCGGACGCCCAATAATTGCAGTCGACAATCCTTCCCGCAAGATCTTCCCTTGTTTCGCCGTTTGCAACAGTCGCTTTATTTCCGCTTTGACCTCTTCACATTTGCCACGCAAGAAATTTTGGGTAAATTCCTCTACGTCATGCTCCGGATAGTCTAGCGTCACCTCTATATGTGCCATCGCTTCGATCAGGTTTTGACGCAGCTGCCGAATCAGACGGGAAAGCTTCCCCTCTACCTGATTCAACGCCACCTTCATGGCCCGGTCGGTTTTTGCCCGGATCAAATCGATGACTGCCTCTGCCTGTGACAAATCCACGCGTCCATTCAGAAACGCTCGTTTGGTAAACTCACCTGGCTCTGCCAATCTGGCGCCGTTCTCCAATATCAGCTCCAGTACACGCTCGACGGAAACGATTCCTCCGTGGCAATTGACCTCCACGACATCCTCCCGCGTAAACGTACGAGGTGCCTTCATGACCGAAACCAGCACCTCTTCTACGAGGCCACCTGTCTGTGGATCATGCAAATGCCCGTAGTGAATCGTATGAGTGTCCACAGTGGACAACTCTTTCTTTCCTTTGTATATCTTATCCACAACTTCGATCGCTTCCGGGCCACTCACCCGGATGACGGCAATACCGCCCTCACCCATCGGTGTCGCGACCGCCGCTATCGTATCGAATTTCATGATGTTCACCTCAAGCTTTCCAATCAAAACAAGTCAGCCACTAACATACTAGCTTAACAGATCGCCTCGAAAAATACCAAAAGAAAGTGCAGGCCTTGGGCGACCTTCATACCCCATAGGAAAAAGCAACCCTGCGCTTCAAGGTTGCTCGCCGCATTTCTTATCCACAGTATGATCTTTTTCCTTGAACCTCAACCCTGCCTGGGGTTATCCACAGTGGATAACCCACGAGGGTCTCTGCACATCGAATAGCGCGCTCAAAATAACGCCGAAACGCCAAAAAAAGGAAGCCTACTTAGAGGCTTCCTTTGGTGCGATAACGATATAACGATTCGGTTCGTCGCCTTCGCTAAACGTAACCACATCGGAACGTTTTTGCAGAAAGGCATGGATGACTTTTCGCTCAGCTGCCGACATAGGCTCCAAGCGTACATCTCGCTTGGTCGAAAGAGCTTTTTTCGCGACCCGATCCGCCAGCTGCTCCAATGTTTCCTTGCGGCGCAGCCGGTAGTTTTCAGCGTCCAATGTGATGCGTACGTGCTTGTCCGCATGACGGTTTGCTACGACGTTTACGAGATACTGCAGTGAATCAAGAGTTTGTCCCCTACGGCCAATTATGATTCCCAGATTCGTCCCCTGGATGTCAAACAGCACGCCTTCTTCATTTGAACGTTGCTCCACCTTGGCATCTACCTTCATGTTGGATAAAACGTCTTGAAGAAATTCACGTCCCTGTGCAACTGGGTCAAAATGAAACTCTACTTCCACTTTGGCGTCCTTGGTTCCGATCAGCCCAAACAGTCCTCTGCTCGGTTCTTCCAAAACGCGGACACTAGCCTTATCACGAGGCACACCCAACTCCAGTAAAGCCTTCTGCACAGCATCGTCTATCGTTTTTGCCGTAGCTACCACCTTTTTCACTTGGAGGCTCCCTCCTTAGGAGTAAGCTTATTGCCTTTATCGCGGTACAGGAAATAAGTTTGGACAATAGTGAACAGGTTACCGTACACCCAGTACAGCGAGAGCGCCGACGGCAACGTCACAGCGATGGCCAGGATCATCAGCGGCATCATGACGAGCATCATTTGCATCTGCGGATTTCCTTGAGTAGCCTGTCCCATCATTTTGGACTGCAGATAAGTCGTTGCAGCTGCCACAACCGGCAAGATATAGTATGGGTCTTTATCGCCCAGAGTCAGCCACATGAATGTCTGAGACTTGATTTCCGACGTCCGGATGATAGCGTGGTAGAATGCGATCAGAATCGGCATTTGTACCAGCATCGGCAAGCATCCAGCCAGAGGATTGACACCGTTCTTTTGGAAGATGGCCATCGTCTCTTGCTGTGCTTTTTGCGGATCATTTTTGTGCTTCTCACGGATTTTTTGCATTTCCGGTTGGAGTTCCTGCATTTTCTTGGAGCTCTTGATCTGCTTGACCATCAAAGGAAGCACAATCAGACGGATAATGATCGTGGCTACCAGAATACCCAGACCATAGTTGTTGCCGAGTATCAAAGCACTCTCTTTAATCAACCAGGACAAGGGGTAAACCAAATACTTGTCCCAGATGCCGGTCGCGTCAGGGCCGATTGGTGCAGCTGTCTGAGGGTTACAGCCCGACAATATGAGAACCAGCAAAGTCAGCATAAGCATGCTGAGGGTACGTCTGCTCAAGGGATGATCCTCCTTTTCCCCGCTTCAATGAGGTTATTGATTATTTGCGTTGATCCGGGACCGGATCAAACCCGCCCGGGTGGAACGGATGGCATTTAAGGATGCGACGAAGAGCCAGCCATCCTCCCTTCCACGCACCAAATCTCCGAATAGATTCGATCGCGTAGTGAGAGCATGTAGGCGCGAACCTGCATGAAGGCGGTTTCAGTGGGGAAATGAACAGCTGATACCCACGAATAAGCCCCATCATGATTTTCGCAATCATCGCTTCACCCTCTTTTTCCATTATGTACGGGTGCCTGTTTGATCACTTTCGCCCTCTTCATAACGTGCAAAAGTGACTGCTCAATGGCTTCAAGCGACATGGACTCCACACCTGGACGTGCAATGATGACCAGATCTAGACCGAGTGGAATCACATTTTCCAAACGCGCGACTGCTTCGCGGATCAGACGCTTGACCCTGTTACGTATAACGGCATTGCCAATCTTTTTGCTGACGGAAATTCCAGCGCGAAACGCAGCTCGTCCCTCCTGCTTGGCTGTATACAGGACAAACTGCTTATTGGCAGCCGAACTTCCTCGTTGAAACACTTCTTGAAATTGCTCATTCTTTTTGAGCCGGTGTGAACGATGCAAGGTGAACAACCCCTAACATCACAATTATAGTAGAAAATGCAAACAGCTTCTACCAGTATATCCTTGTTTCGTTCACTTTTTTCCCTGAAAGGGACATAGAATACAAGAAATCTAAAAAAGAGAGTGTTCGATCCGTCATTTAAATGAAAAAAAGCCGGTAAAATTCCTTGTCCTGTTTCAAAAAGGCCCTCCTGCCCCCTTGTATGCTTCATCCTTTCGGTAGCTAGGTAATCATTTTCCTTCCAAAAGGTTCAACACGATTGCAGGACTTCCTCTTTAATATGAACAAAGAATTTTCCGACTTTGAAAGTAAACAAAAAAGGCCACTGAAAGTGTGGCCTAAGCGGAAAGAACTTTTCTTCCTCTTTGACGACGAGCAGCCAAGATCTTACGGCCATTCTTTGTGCTCATGCGCTTACGGAATCCGTGATCCTTTTTGCGCTTGCGGTTGTTAGGATTGAAAGTTGGTCTCATTACGTATACACCTCCGCCTTTACAGACATTCTTTCGCATTATAAAAAGATATACCTAAAAAGTCAAGTGACAGTGGAATTTCATTACCAAGGCAAATATCCCCACAAAACTATTTCCCAAACGATATACTAGCCTGTGGATATCGTTTTATCCACAAAAACAAAATTCGACAAGATTATCTACAGCTTGTACACAAAATATAGACATGTGAATATATAACCAGCACCAGTGGTTGTGTTTGTGGATAAGTATGAAAAAACCATTGATGCCAAGCCTTATATCTGTTATTATGTTTTTGTTTTGAAGCGTGAATAACTCCGATAGGTCAATCGGTTTTTCCACAGCATGTGGATAAGTTTGTGGACAGATTCCCACTTGTGTGTATGTTGTTACTCACAAGGGTGCGGATAACCGTCTGCTTTTTTTCTCTTCTCCGAGTGGAATCCCTTTTTTTCGACTTTTTTTATCCACAGTCGACTACCTATGACCGTGTTGACAACCGGGTCAAGCATACGCGGATAATTGCAATTTTCTACGTCATTTCCTAACTTGTATTTTACAGATAGGAATTTAAATTTTCCTATCCAGTACAAGCGCAACCAAGGCTTCGCCAATAGCTTGGCGCAGCAAGCTTTCTAGTCATTTTTCGGATTGCCCAAAAGGAGGGATTCTGGTTGGATGCAGCGATTAGCGAGCTATGGCGCAAGGTCCT
>JARDZO010000165.1 GCA_029240815.1 Brevibacillus sp. | reverse complement strand
TACGGTGTCGTTCCCCGCATATCTGAAGGAAGACTGATGCAGTCTCATCGCAGCAACAGTGTACTGGTCGAAGAGTTTTTCCCTCCGAAGCCCTACATGAGCAGTCTCAAGCAAATAGCAGAGGCTGAATATACCGAAAAAAGCGCGGTGTTGAGCTAATGCGTACGATGGAGCAGCCGTGGACAGCGTCACGTTTGCGCGAGGTAGGACCTCAAACAGGCGGCAAGGGACTACCTCAATCATTTTGGCAGTACAAGAGAAGAAAAATTAGAAATGCAAAAAATACTATCTTCCGCTGAACGAGGAAACCGGGATAGTCATAATCATATTATTCTTCGCTTGCAGCACTACTTTGAAGAAATCGTGAAGCGTCCAATCACGGAAGAAATCCTTCCCCACGTAAATGGCTACGAAGGTCTTACTTTTGCCACCTATGGGTGGGGAATTCTCGATGCCGTGCTGCACCTTTCACCATGGGTGGAGGAAGTGCGCATCTCGGCAAACAGAAAAGTAGCGTACATCGAGCATGGCGTAAAAAAGTCTCTCCCGTATGTGCCTTCATGGCGGGAAGTGGAGACCCTCCAACAAAAGCTGACGAATGCCGCGGGTCTTTCCTTCAATGAAAAAAAGCCTCGTTTGAGTGGATATCTTGACTCATTAAAAGCAAGGCTGACCATGTTTACTTTTCCATATTCACGTGTGCCCACAATTTTAGTTAGGAGGTTTACGACTCCGGCATTTTCACTGGATAGTCTACGTAAGCAGCATCAGCCTACCTTCGATGAAAGAGTGCAGTTGTTGATGGAGCAGCAAGTGCACGGACGTGGAAATGTGCTGGTTATCGGTCCGATGGCAGCGGGCAAAACGACTTTGATGCTGTGCATGTTGAAGTTAAAAGATCCGAGCACGGAATACGTAACCATTTTTGAAAGTGAGCATGAGATGAGGTTTGGTGACGTATGGGCGGGTGAAGTGATCGAGCTGCAGAATGTAGAGGAAATCGGAATAGAGCTGGCACACTGTTTTAAAGACATGTATCGATCTACGGCCAACACGATCCTCATAGGAGAAATTCGCGAGCCCATCGAAGCTTACCATTTCATTAACGCCGGCGTAAGAGGGACTGATGCCACGATCGGTGCCATGCATGAGCGGTTTCCGCACAAAGCTTTGCAAGACTTGACCGACCTTGTCTACCAATATGGTGGACGGAGTATCGAGTTGACGCAGGAAAGGATCAGCAGGGCGGTTAACTTTGTGAATTCTCTTACCTATCGCAATAATGGACATCGATTTATTGACGCGATCCATGTCACGGAATGGAACGAAACGTTTGGCCGAGTGGAGTCTGTCCCTCTCGTCAGCCGAAATATGCAGACAGGGGAATACGAATGGACAGGTAAACAGATCTCCCCTCATTTGATTGAATACATGTGTCACGTAGGGAAGGCGGATATAGACGTGTTAAAAGAGTTGCGCTTGACGGACGTAGGCAGACAGCTATGAACTACTTGTTGCTCGGCCCCATGTTTTTGTGCTTCTTCAGCGGTTTCCTGTTTTTAGGCCTTCATCTATACAAGAGGTGGACTGCACCCAGAGTGTTTTTTCCGCGAACGGTTGAAGTTTGGCGGGACAAATTTTTGAAGCATGCGACACGTCGAAGGCTGTACAAACGTTACGACAGATGGTGCCAGATTGGGGGAGGGACCCCAGAAGGACACTTGCTGGCCTCGCTGACCGGGGGTGTCGCAGGTTTTGTATCTGGGATTTTAATAGGGAATCTCATCGTCTCACTTTCAATGTTTCTGTTATTGCTCATGCTCCCGACTTTGTTGCTCTATGCCCGTTTTACAGCGCGCATTAACAAAAAAATCAGCTCATTTTGCCGCTTCGTTGAGTTGTTTGCTCGTTACTACAATAGCCGTAAAAATATCATCCTGACCTTGCGAGAAATGATTGACGAGTGTCCAAAGGAACTACTACCTGATCTGTTGCTTGTTAATAACAGTTTGGCTGATGGCGGCAATCCAGTTTTGGCTATTGAGCAATTTGCGGAGAGACTGGATCATCCATGGGCGTTTGATTTTGCGACGTATATCGCGAGCGGGCTGGAAGGGGAAACCGAAGACGTTCAGGCTCCTATCAATAGGCTCACCAATGAGATGTTCGTTCAGCAAGACGAGAAAGAAGAGAGAGACAGTGAAATATACTCGATCTGGATCAGCTTGCTGGTTGTCATCGCCATCTGTATATGTCTGATACCTTATAATCAAGGATTGCTGCAAGACTCGTATCGTCTCTATTTTTTTACACCGGATGGACAGGCAATTCTTGCGCTTGCGATCACGGTATGGTCGTTTTCGATACTACTGGCCTTCATCTGGGGAAGGAGATATCGCTGATGCCAATGGTTGTGATGTACACCTATCTGGGATTGGGTTCTCTCTTTGTGTTCACCGCTTCCTTATTGATCGGAAAATACCTGATTAGTATAAACCGTCCCAAGCTGTTCATCTCCAATGTGTGGTGGAAAAAATGGGAGCAAACACTGCAAGCCGATGACGATGAAAAATGGGAGCAGTTACTGAATCGGGCTGGAAGACCATTTGGCTGGGGGAAAGCGGAGTGGGTATTTTTGCAGTTGATCTGCGGCAGTTCGGTTTGCTTCCTGATTCTCTTGTGGGCGACTCTGAGCCATTTTGAATCTTTTCCTGTCCTATCGATGGGTCTGACTTCTGCTGGCAGCTTCATGCTGCCGTACATTGGCTTGAAAATGTGGGCGGGGCATCGGGAGGATATGCTCAGTACTGACATTGCGCGGTTTATCAATCGGTACGTGACATTGCTGGAAAATCAGGTGCCCATCTACAATGCCATGGTAAAAGCAGCGCGGCCGACAAGAAGACTAAAGGAGTACGTGCCTACACTCTCGGAATGGAATAAGGATCCGGATGAAGCATTAGAGAGTTTCAAACGCAAAATGGGAGTGGACGATGGGGTCATCCTTGTATCGAGTATGCGAACCGTAGAAAAGTTAACGGAAGGACAAATAAGCGTGACCATGCAGCGAATGGAGTGGGCAGTCGACCATCGCCGTATGTTTCGTCATCGCAAAAAGATCAAGTCTCTGGGAATCGGCTACAGTGTAATCGTATATCCCGCCTTTTACATACTTACTGAGATCCTGGACAAATATTTAACCTGACAAGGAGCTGCCCATGACAAAGCTGTTCTCCATCATTCTATGTATCGTATTCACCTTGGGGATCATCGTCTCCAGCCTGACCGAAATCAATGATTCGGTCGTTAAAGATGGTGGATTACGAGATCGAGCTGTTAGCTGGATCGATCAGGCGATACCCTAAAGTTTGTATGTTACGACATAGCTAGCTGTTGTTAAAACCAGCAAATAAAAGGAGTGAATTTCATGTCAAAGATGTTCTTTATTTTCTTAGCATGCGTGATGGTGTTAGGTATTGGAGTAAGCTCTTACGGTAATGAGTTAAGCCCGGCTGCCAACGATTCAGCAGAAAGCATCAATAACTCAATCAGCTCTCTCAACTATGATACGAGAAATGAAAACATCAATTTCCGGACCCAAAACGGTACGTCCTACACGTCCAACTAATGCTCGCCCACCACGTATTTCTCATCATTCTGATCATGGTAGGGAGCTTGTGTTCGATTCTCTGGGGTCTTCAACCGGAAGAACAGCTGCGCCAAACGCAAGAGGAAAGGGTGCATAGAGTGGCTACAGTCATCTTTCATTAGAGAGTGGCTGCGCACTTGACAAAGATGGTCAAAGTGAAAGTTTTCATTATATGTCTAACAGTCCTTATTCTTGTTCTTTCAGCCATAGGAGCCTACCACATGTATGCCATGGAGCGGGCAATCGCACGCAGCATCTATGCTGATCTGCTCGATGACATGCAAGATATCGGTTATCTGGATTCAGATCTGGCAGAGTATTACATTCAGGAAATGACGGAGCTAGGCTGGGACGTGACGGGAGATGTGTTCACAGGAACCAGTCCTCGAACAGAGAATGAGCGTGCACGCAAAGAGCGACAGGACAAGGTGACACTTGCCATCACCATTCGTCCGTCACAGGTAGCGCAATGGCTGCATCGTTTTGTGGAGGGAGAGGTCTCGTTTACTTTTGTGGGTAGCCGTCCTTCCGAATACTTTGACCCGGGGTGGTAGACGTTGAATAAACTGATTGCCACATTAGCTCTGCTGGTACTGGTGTTGCCGCTGACCGTGAACCTATTGCTGACCGGTCCAGACAATCTATTGTCAGCGTGCACGCAGTTTTTTGGAGAACTTCTTGGCAGCGTAACCCGATTTGGTACAAGCTGATGGGACAACTGGTTGCCGTCCTATTAAATGTCATGGTACTCCTCCTCGTTCCTCTGGGCTTCTTGCAGATTCATACCGTCATACAGGCAAAAAATGAAATGCTGGAGGTAAGTGCGGCTGCGGTTAAGTACGTGAGTAATCACGGGGGAGTGGATGAAGTAACTATACAGCAAGAAGTGCGAGAGTTGATTTCACGAGAGCTGGTGGAGAAGCAGATGTCGTTGCCAGATCAAGATCTGGATGTGAGTATTACCCGAACACGTTCAGCCGACCCGGCATTATGGAGTCACGAGGATGAATTTGTGCTGCGGGTGGAGATTCCCTATCCCCGGTTTACCGAGCTGATCCCTATGCCAGCGGAAAACATGCATGTGACACGGCAAGGAACGATTAACATCATGGATTACGACTTGTAGAAAAAACGACTCATAGAAATAAGACTTGTAAAAAAGATAGAATTGGGAGGCGATCTGCACGGGTATTAACGTCTTGTCCATTTCGTCTATCCTTTTCTTTTTGTTGGTAGGGATGTTTGTAGTGGATGCAGATTTGGTGATGCAGAAAAAAACCGAAGTGAAGATGTTGTTGGAGCTTTCAAACCATCATGCAACCTTTGCTGTCGATCCCACTCTGAAGACGGAGGGTGTCATCGACCTAGTAGAAGACGAAGCATTGGATCTATTTGCAGTACGAATGAATGAAAATGGTGGATATCGCCTTGAGCAACAGGCATTTGTTCCTGCTGCTGGTAGTGTTACGACAGATCCGCTTCCCTTCACCCGTTATTACGTAGACTTTCGTGCGTGGCGACAAGACTTGGAGCTTCGTTTGCGCTACAACGGAACAGCACTCTTGCAGGAGCGGGCGGTACCCGGGACGATTCGCCCAACCGGAGGACGATTGCAGGTAACCGTCGTGACAGAACAGGGCGAGGAGCTTCGCCTGGCACCGAAAATCATGGTAGGTCCATCCCACGTGGTTGTAGCGTTTGTAGACGAACGTCCCTTTCTGCCAATCCTTCCGTCCCATTCGTTTCCAGTCGTCTCTGTAGAAGAATTGAAACATTAGTCTGAGTTATTTACAAATTATGAATTTCTTTGGTACTATGTAGGAAAGTGCTTAGCCAGCATGCGATTGTGAGGAAGTAGCTCTCCGAACGTCCCGCATGGCCGGCCCTTAAGTACGATAAGGTGAGGTTTTCGAATTGTTTGACAAAGATACCATTTACATCGTAGGCGATGCTCAGTCTTCTTCCAACAATCCGATCACACAGCAGTTTAGCTCCTTTTTTATAGGATTGGTCGTCGATACGTCAAACGACAAGATTGTTGAGGCAGCTTGTTCCTCTACGGTGCAGCTGACGTCTGATTTTGCAAGGTCTATCTTTATTGGCCATTCGATTTTGGCATCAGATGAGATTGGAGAAGAAATTCGTTATCGGTATTTTGGATCTTCCCAAAAGACATTGATTGCAGCGTTTAAAGACGCACAAAAGAAGTACAAACAGGCTATTTCCGTAAGAACCAAGACAGAGGTACGGTAAATAGTACATAGGCTGCTTTATTTATTCGTATGCACGGCATACACGTAAGTAAAACCCAGCAAATGCCACCGTGTTGTGCATTTGCTGGGTTTTTTGTTTACCATGGAGCGGTCAATCAACCTTGAGCAGACTTCGTTAGAGGCTTTCTTACCGTCACATCCCACCGTTCTGTAGCAACAAATGCACCAAAGCTGTTTTTACCAGAATGATTGACTAGAAGGAGGAGATTCCTTGCTATCATTTGTCTTTCGCAGATTTATCTCCATGCTCGTTACTCTTTGGCTCATTATTACTTTGACCTTCTTCCTCATGCACGCCGTACCTGGATCTCCTTTTGAAAAGGATGGCAAAGGACTTAATGAGGCGGTGGCAGCCAACCTGAATGCCTATTACAACCTAGATAAGCCTCTGTTTGTCCAGTATGGGTTGTATTTAAAACAGCTCGTTCAATTTGATCTGGGGCCGTCGATCGCGAACAGCTCCGATACCGTAAACAAAATGATTGCCCGTGGATTTCCTGTATCGTTTCAGCTCGGTGTTGTAGCGATCCTCTTTGCCATCGTAACAGGTATCGCATTGGGTGTGGTCGCTGCATTGCGGCATAATCGTCTCATTGATTACCTTGCGATGATCATAGCCGTTATCGGTATTTCGATTCCCAGCTTCGTCGTTGCCTCTCTCTTGATTAAATATTTGGCAGTCGAATGGAAGCTGTTGCCGACAGCGACTTGGGGTACCTGGCAGCATGTCATCATGCCGGCGCTGGCTTTGGCATTCGGGCCGATTGCTATCATCGCTCGACTCACTCGAACGAACATGCTGGAAGTACTGACGCAGGAGTACATCGAAACAGCGCGTGCGAAAGGCTTGTCACCTGCTACGATTGTGTTCAAACACGCGTTGCGCAATGCGATTTTGCCGGTTGTTACACTGCTCGGTGCGCTTATCGCGAACGTGTTGACGGGTAGCTTTGTTATTGAAAAGATTTTTGCGATTCCCGGCATGGGTAAGTACTTTGTGGCTGGGATCAACAACCGCGATTATTCGGTCATTATGGGAACCACCGTTTTCTACAGTGCTCTGCTCATTTTCATGATGTTCGTCGTCGATGTGTTGTACGGCATCATTGATCCGCGAATCAAGTTCCACGGAAAGGAGAGCGAAGGATGATTGTTTCTGATGAATTGTTTGTCCCGATGCGAAAAGACAGCTCCAATACGGAAGCGATTGTACGACCTCAACTTACCTATTGGCAAGGAGCGTGGCTCCGGCTGCGGGGCAACAAACTAGCTCTGGCTGGACTGGTTATTATCATCTTGCTCGGAGCGCTGGCGATCATCGGTCCGATGATCTCCGGTCATGACTATGCCAAGCAGTCGATCATTACCAAAAATAAAGGTCCGTCCGATATGTACTGGTTTGGGACGGACGAATTTGGCCGCGATGTCTTCACACGAGTGTGGTACGGAGCGAGAATTTCACTGTTCGTTGGTTTGATGGCCGCTCTTATTGATTTCTTTATCGGCGTCTTGTACGGAGGCATTTCTGGTTACATGGGTGGCCGGGTCGATAATATCATGATGCGATTCATTGATATTTTGTACGGTCTTCCTTACCTGCTAGTTGTGATTTTGCTGATGGTCGTAATGGGACCTGGTTTAATGACGATTATCGTAGCTCTCAGCGCAACAGGATGGATCGGTATGGCGAGAACCATCCGCGGCCAGGTGCTGCAAATGAAAAACTCGGAGTACGTACTGGCTGCAAAGACCATGGGCGCAAAGCCGTTCTATATCATCCGCAAGCATTTGCTGCCAAATACGATCGGGATCATCATCGTGTATGTTACCTTATCCGTTCCTACTGCTATTTTCTCCGAAGCCTTTCTCAGCTTTCTCGGTCTCGGCGTTCAGGCTCCGAGAGCGAGCTGGGGAGTAATGGCCAACGATGGGTTATCGACGATTCTATCCGGACATTGGTGGAGACTCTTCTTCCCAGCTTTCTTCATATCCTTGACGATGCTTGCGTTCAACGTGCTCGGTGACGGTCTGCGGGATGCGTTTGATCCGAAGTCAGGGAGGTAGGTCATCATGGAAAAACGCGAAACATTGCTGGAAGTAAACGGATTGCGTGTCACATTTAAAACACATGGCGGGGAAATCAATGCGGTCAGGGATGTCACCTTTTCGCTGAAAAAGGGCGAGACGCTTGCAATCGTGGGCGAGTCTGGCTGCGGTAAAAGCGTAACAGCCAAAAGCATTATGAGACTGGTACCCGAGCACATCGGGAAGATCGCAGGAGGAAGCATCCTTTTCAAAGAAAAAGATCTGGCGAAGCTGCCTGAAAAAGAGATGCGGGAGATGCGCGGCTCAGAGATTTCCATGATTTTTCAGGATGCCATGACATCTTTGAACCCGACGCTTTCCATCGGGGAACAGATCATGGAAGGTATCATTCGGCATCAGAAGGTCAACAAGGCAGAGGCCAAACGGCAGGCGATCGAAATCTTGCATCTGGTCGGAATCGCGAATCCAGAGAGCCGGTTGAAACAATACTTGCATCAATTCAGTGGCGGGATGCGGCAGCGGATCATGATCGCAATCGCATTGGTGTGTAAGCCATCCATTCTGATTGCCGATGAGCCGACCACTGCGCTAGACGTGACGATACAGGCGCAAATTATCGACTTGTTCAAAAGCATTCAGGAAAAGACCGGCGTCTCTATCATTATTATCACGCATGACTTGGGAGTAGTGGCCAAGATTGCCGATCGAGTCAACGTCATGTACGCGGGAAAAGTGGTTGAGTCAGGGCCAGTGAGTGACATTTTCTACAATCCACAGCACCCATATACAAAAGGTTTGCTCGCTTCCATGCCGCGACTGGATGCGGATCGCAATATTCCGCTCAGTCCAATTCCGGGGACACCACCCGATTTGTTTGCGCCTCCACCTGGCTGTGCATTCGCTGCACGCTGTGACTACGCGTTGGAGGTATGCCGCAATTACCAGCCTGCAGAAGCGAATGTCCACGGTAGCCATGCCGTGTCCTGTTGGCTGCAGGATCCGCGAGCGAAAAAAATGCTGGCTTCCATGCAGGCCCCCACAGGAACCTAATCAAATTCAAGCTTTCAGTGGCGATGGATGCTCTGCGTACCAGAATGGTTTTTTCCTGGTATGCATGCAGTGGTGGATTCTGTGTAAAAGAGGGTGTCGTCAAGCGACGCTATCCTTTTACGACATATAAAAAAAGTATAAGGGGGAAGAAAAACAGTGAAAAAAATATCTACACTCCTGTTGTCCGCTTCACTTGCTGCTTCCATGCTGATCGCTGGATGTTCGTCAGGCCAGCCTGCGAACAACAACGCGGCACCGCCAGCAACCAACAATCAGCCAGCTCCAACGCCACAAGATCAAGCAGCCAAGCTCTTGCTCTTGAACAACATCAAGGAACCGACTTCCTTGGATCCGCCGATTGGTTTTGACGAGCCATCCTACAACATCTTGAACAACCTGATGGAAGGCTTGACCCGTCTGGATGCTGATCAAAAACCGCAGCCAGCAGCAGCAACGGAATGGAAAATCTCTCCGGATGGAAAGGTCTACACCTTTACGCTCCGTGAAAACAAGTGGAGCAACGGAGATCCGGTCACCGCACATGATTTCGAATACGCATGGAAACGTATGCTTGATCCAAAATTGGCATCATCGGCAGCACCTCTCGCTTACATTATTGAAGGCGCAGAAGCGTACAACAGCGGTAAAGGTACAGCTGATGGCGTAAAAGTAAAAGCATTGGATGACAAGACACTCGAAGTTACCTTGGCGCAGCCTGCTTCCTGGACACTCTTGCTCGCTTCCAATCCAGCTTTCTTCCCAGTACACAAAGCAACTGATCAAAAAGACCCGAAATGGGCAGCAGAAGCGGCTACTTTCGTAGGGAACGGACCGTTCAAGCTGACTGAGTGGGCACATGACAGTGAATTGAAAATGATGAAAAACGAGAACTACTGGGATGCGGCAAACGTAACCCTGGCTGGTGCCGTTTGGAAAATGATTGACGATGAAAATACCGAATACCAAATGTTCACGAATGAAGAGCTGCATAGAACAACTACCGTACCTGCTGATATGGCAGATCAGCTGTTCAAAGACGGCAAAGTACTGGTTAAAGACGGTGCGGGAACCGAGCTCTATCGTTTCAACGTAACCAAAGAACCTTTCGACAACAAAAATATCCGCAAAGCGTTTAGCATGGCGATTGACCGTCAAACCCTCGTTGACCTGGTACTGATGCGTAAACAAAAACCAGCTACCGGCTTCGTTTCCTTTGGCCTGCCTGATGCAAATGGTGCTGGTCAGTTCCGTGAAGTAGGCGGCGACCTCACTAAATACGATCCAGCAGAAGCAAAGAAACTGTTGGAGCAAGGAATGAAAGAAAAAGGCTATACCCAATTGCCAGAGGTTACGCTGACTTACCGTAGCGGAACCAACTATGAAAAAACTGCGCAAGCCCTGCAAGAAATGTTCAAGCAAAACCTCGGCGTAGATGTGAAGCTCCAAAAGGTTGAAGGAAAAGTGCTGACCGATATGCAGAAACAACTGCAATTCCAAATCGCACGTTCTTCCTGGTTGCCTGACTTCGGTGACGCCATCAACTTCTTGGACATCTTCCAAACGAAGAGCCCAAGCAACCGCACTGGCTGGAGCAATGCTCAATTTGACAAGCTGATTCAAGATGCATACAAAGAAGCGGATGATACAAAACGTATTCAGATGCTCCATGATGCAGAGAAAATCTTGATGGACGAAGCACCGATCGCACCATTGTACTTCTACAACACGTCTCTCCTCCAAAGCGACAAGGTGAGCGGAATCGAGAGCACATCCCTCAGCTACACGGACTTGAGAAAGGCTGTTGTGAAGTAAAAAGCAATTGCCGGGAGAAGTCATTTCAGCACGCATGGAATGACTCTCCCCCTTTTTTGCCGATTGTTTCAATGGTGCTATAATTAATTATGATTTAGTCAAACAAAATAGAGAAAACAACAAGAAATAGCACTATGAGAAGATGGAGGAAAACATGATTATTCAAGCCATCGAAGTAAAAAGAATTTCTGTACCGTTGAAAAAGCCATTTAAAACTGCATTACGCACAGTCGAAAGTCTGGAATCCATTCTGGTCAAAATCACGTGTGACAATGGCATGGTAGGTTGGGGAGAAGCAGCGGCGACCGTCGTCATTACGGGAGACAGCATCGAAAGCATCGAGTCCGCCATTTTAAATACCATGAAGCCGCAGTTGGTCGGTCTGAACCTGAGCTCCTATGAGCAAGTCTTTCACACGCTGCATCATTCCATGGTGGGTAACAGCAGTGCAAAAGCGGCAGTGGACATTGCCCTGTACGATTTGATTTCACAGCGTGCTGGCATGCCTCTGTATCAGTTCCTCGGCGGATATCGTAATCAGCTGGAAACGGATTATACCGTAAGCGTAAATTCGCCCAAAGAGATGGGAGAAGATGCGGCTGCTTATTTGAAGGATGGCTTTAACGTCCTGAAAATCAAGGTGGGCAAGGATAACATCGAGGATGACATTTTGCGCATCCAGGAAATTCGTAAGGCAGTAGGTAATCAAGTGAAGATTCGTCTTGATGCCAACCAGGGATGGAATGTCAAAGAAGCTGTTCGTTCGATTCGCAAAATGGAAGATATGGGCCTCGACATCGAGCTGATCGAGCAACCGGTTAAAGCTCATGATCTGGGAGGCTTGAAAGTAGTAACCGATTCGGTAGATACACCGATCATGGCTGACGAGAGCGTATTCTCTCCTACACAAGCCTTGCAGGTTCTGCGTGACCGCGCCGCCGATCTGATCAATATCAAGCTGATGAAAGCAGGCGGAATTTTCAAAGCACAGTTGATCAACCAAATGGCAGAAGAACATGGTATTCCATGCATGGTTGGCAGCATGATCGAATCTCGTCTGTCCGTCTCGGCAGCGGCTCAATTTGCAGCCAGCAAGAAAAATATTACTCGTTTCGACTTTGATGCTCCATTAATGCTCCTGCACGATGGCATTGAAGGCGGGGTGACATACGAGGGCAGAGTCATGACGATGCCGGATGCACCAGGATTGGGCATTCGCGCTGTCAGCCTGTGGGAAGGGGGAGAATAATCGTGAAGTCTGCAATTGTAGCAGTATCGGTAGCGACGGTATGGACGAAGCCAGAATCTCCACGTGACCTTGATCAAGCGGCACTGACGGTACCTGTCGATGCTCGCGGATGGCTTACTTCTCTTACCATCGAGGATAAGCTTGGTTTCTACGACAACAACATGATTCAGACCCAAGCACTGTTTGGCACGCGGGTCGAGGTAGAGGAAGAGCAAGGCGAATGGTCCAAAGTCCTCATTCCGGATCAAGCCTGCAATAAAAATGAGCTGGGATACCCGGGCTGGATTCCGTCCAATCAACTGGCTCCTTGGTCAGAAGCATTCGAAGTAAAAGAGGGGCAAAAGCTGGCGTTGGTTACGGCGGCGATGACCCACTTGTACACGACAGACAAGCAAAAAGGTATCGAACTGGCGTATTTGACCCGTTTGCCGCTCCTTTCGGAAACCGAAGACAGCGTGATCGTAGCAACTCCGTTTGGTGAAGGTCTATTGCGCAAAGAGGATGTAACAATCGTTGAGGCAAACAAGCTGATCGAGCTGACGGGCAACCGCGGTGAAGCTATCGTCGAAAACGGCAAGCAATTCCTCGCGCTGCCATACCTGTGGGGCGGCATGTCTTCCTATGGATACGATTGCTCTGGCTTTGCCTACAATATGCATCGCTCCGTTGGCATTCAGATTCCTCGTGATGCATCGGATCAAGCGAGATCTGGTCAGCTGGTGGAAAAGGATGATTTGCTCCCGGGCGATCTGCTCTTCTTTGCCTTTGAGGAAGGGAAAGGCAGAGTCCACCACGTGGGTATTTACATGGGCGATCAGCAAATGATTCATTCTCCAGACACACGAGGTACGATTGAAATCGTCAAGCTCGATGAAAGTTACAGGCTGATCAAGGAGCATTGCATCTCGAGAAGATACTGGTAAACGGATAACGGGGGAGGAGTGGCCAGATGCAAAAAAAGAAGCTGGTCCAGGTAAAGAACCTAACGAAGACTTTCACGATGGGAAAAGGGCTATCGCTCAAAGCTGCAGACAGCGTCTCCTTTGATATTTATGAAGGAGAGACATTCGGGCTGGTAGGCGAGTCTGGCTGCGGAAAATCGACGACAGGTCGCACAATCATTGGCTTGTACAACCCGACGTCCGGGGAGGTCATCTTCGACGGACAGAACGTGCATAAAGCATCCTCCGGTGAACGCAGAAAGCTGACTCACAACATGCAAATGATTTTCCAAGACCCGTATGCATCCTTGAACCCGCGGATGAACATTGCCGAGATTATCTCGGAAGGTCTGCAATTGAACGGACTGTATAAAGGAAAAGAGAGAATGCAACGCGTCATCGAGTTGCTGGAGATGGTGGGTCTGCAAAAAGAGCACGCGAACCGCTTTCCCCACGAATTCAGTGGCGGTCAGCGTCAGCGTATCGGAATTGCCCGCGCTCTTGCAGTGAATCCCCGGTTTGTGATTGCGGATGAGCCGATATCTGCACTCGATGTGTCCGTACAGGCACAGGTCGTCAACCTGATGAAAAACCTGCAGCGGGAGCAAAACCTCACCTATTTGTTTATTGCGCATGACCTGGCAATGGTAAAGCATATCAGTGACCGCATCGGAGTCATGTACTTGGGGAATATGGTTGAGATGACGGAGAGTGAAAAGCTGTACGAGGCTCCCAAACATCCTTATACCCAAGCATTGCTATCAGCCATTCCCGTCCCCGATCCTGATCTTGAAAAGAGCCGGGAACGCAAAATCATCGAAGGCGACGTGCCGAGTCCGATTAATCCTCCGAGCGGTTGTGTGTTCCGTACGCGCTGTCCGGTTGCAAAAGAAGTATGCGCCCAGCAGAAACCAGCTTGGCAGGAAGTCGACTCGGGTCACTTTGTCGCCTGTCACTTGTATCAATAATCGACTGATTTTTTTACATCATTCGACACTTTTTGCGAAACCATCCCTTCATGCGGGGTGGTTTTTTGTCATATAAGTCAACTATTACACTCTTTATTTATGGAAGCGTTTCCATATGAATTTACTTTGAAGTGCTGTTAATATTCTGTAAACACGCAGGAATTGGACGACTTTTGTCGAAATACCGATACTATAAACATCTGGTAACAACTAGGCCAAACTTCATCGTGAATTTCCATTCCAGAGAAGTGAGGGTTGCATATGGCTCTGAGTACATCCTCATTCCAATCGACCCCCCGTCGTTGGCGGGAAGTCGAGACACAGCTAGGAATTACTGTGCCCCGGTCGCTCCGATCAGACACGTCTGCCCTGTTGTTTTTGGAAAGTGTCGCTGCAACACCCATGTTGGACAAAGAAGAAGAAATGGACTGTTTGGTTCGCTACCAACAAAATGCCGATCTGGAGGCCCGGGAAACCCTGGTTCGGGCGTACCTGCGCTACGTCGTAAGCACAGCTTTGCGACATTTGAAACGCGGCATGCCATTTCTAGATTTGATCCAAGAAGGAACCATTGGTTTGTTTACCGCTATTGATAAGTTTGATGTAAATCGCGGTGTTCGCCTCTACCATTATTCTCACTGGTGGATTTCGCAGGCGATAACACGTGCGATCAACGACAAAGGAACGTTGATTCGTATCCCCGTTCATATGCATGAACAGATTCGCCAGTATCAAAAGCAAGTGCTGCATTTGGTACACGCTCTGAACCGTACTCCGGATCGACTCGAAATAGCCGGATTGTTGGATATCCCATTGGAAAAAGTAGATGCCATTGAACTCGCTTTGATGATGAAAATGGAGTCCTTGGATGCCGAGCTGGACAGCGAAAAATGGCTGACGGGGCACGAAGACGAATGTCTGAGCTACGCCGAAGTCATGGTCGATGGCGAGTCATCCCTCGATGACTGGATTGAGAAGGTGGATCTGCGCTCCCAAATGCGTGTTGCACTCGAAAGACTTAGCCCTCGCGCACAAGAGATCATTTCCATGAGGTATGGTCTTTACGATGATCAGGTGTATACCTTAGAGGAAGTTGGCAAAATGTTCGGTTTAACCCGCGAGCGCATACGACAGATTGAAGCTACCACGATTGATCGGCTGCGCACACAAAAGGCTTCTCGCGTTTTAAAAGATTATTTAACGTAAAATAGATCCGATTGACCCCCTCCATGATGAGGGGGTTTTTCGTGCATACTGAAAAGTGTCAGGGAGCACTAGGGATGGGGCGTAGTCTCTCTTTCTTGTGGTAAACTGTATAGATAGGTTTTTTAGATTTTGTTCACTGTGAAAAGGAGGATCGCCTTCATGAGCGATTATTTAATAAGAGCAACCGGATTTAATGGACACGTACGTGCTTTTGCTGCACGGACGACCACGATTGTAGAAGAAGTGCGCAGTCGCCACGATATGTGGAATACCGCGACAGCAGCAGCAGGTCGTACGCTGACCGTCACCTTGATGATGGGCGCGATGTTAAAAGGAGACGAGAGCCTCTATGTCAAAGTAAAAGGGGGAGGACCGATCGGCCAGATCATCGCGGAATCCAATGCACACGGAGAAGGTGTCGCTCACGTAACCAACCCGCACGTTCATTTTGATCTCAATGAGAAAGGCAAGCTGGATGTGCGACGCGCAGTAGGTACAGATGGCTTTGTTTACGT
>JARDZO010000429.1 GCA_029240815.1 Brevibacillus sp. | reverse complement strand
AAACTTTTAATACTTCCATCCTTTTGAACCTCCCGTCTGATAGGAATCCTGTCATCATTAGAATGATATTCGCATAACCCCTAAAAATTCCTGCTAACTGTCATGAAAGATTCAAAAAATTCTAATCTTGTTCATATTATTCCATAAACGGATGGTCGGCGTCAATTCGGATTCGCTCCAATTTTTTCGCGTTACCTGTAGCTTTATCAAGTGTGATGATCACAGCGTTTAATTGCGCTGGATCTGGAGCTACTTCAAAGCGAACAGGGAGCTGCGTCAGGAACTTCTTAATGACTGCTTCTCTTTCCATCCCGAGAATACCGTTGCTGGGTCCACACATTCCGACATCACACAGAAAACCTGTTCCCTGTGGCAAAACACGCTCGTCAGCGGTTTGAACGTGCGTGTGCGTACCTACGACTGCACTGACTCTCCCATCCAGGTACCAAGCCATCGCTTGCTTTTCGGAGGTGACTTCTGCATGAAAGTCCACAAAAATGTATTTGGTGCGTTTTCTCGCTTGCTCCACCAGTTTGTCAGCCATTTTAAAAGGACAATCCAGTGGCGGCAGGAACGTCCGGCCCTGTAAGTTGATAACGGCCAGTTCTCCCTCTGATTGCTTTATATACGTTATCCCTTTCCCGGGAGCACCTTCGGGGAAGTTGGCTGGTCGAATCATTCGCGGTTCGTCATCAATAAAATCGAAGATCTCTTTTTGATCCCATGTATGATTACCGAGCGTAATGGCATGAACGCCAAACTCGAACAACTCTTTCGTAATCTTTTCCGTGATCCCTCTTCCATGCGCGGCGTTTTCCCCGTTTGCGACAATGAAAGTGGGCTGGTATTTTCTTTTTAACAGAGGCAGGTAGGTCTTCACCATATCTCTGCCGGGCGAACCCATGATATCCCCGATAAACAATAACTTCATACTCAATCACCTCAATGCTAGTATACACAACCGCAGCGAGATTAGAAATTTTGCAAGTGCCGAGTCTTATGGCACGATCACGAATTTCTAAACGCTCTATGTCGGTTTTCGTTCCTTAGAAAAAAAGTAAAGTGGCATAATCGCCACTTTACTTTGCATACTCAACTGCCCGTGTTTCACGGATTACCGTTACTTTGATGTGACCCGGATAGTCAAGTTCATTTTCGATTCGTTTCGTGATATCACGTGCCAAGCGTGTTGCTTCTGCATCATCAATCTTTTCAGGCTGAACCATTACGCGGATTTCGCGTCCTGCTTGAATCGCATAAGACTTCTCAACGCCATCGAACGACTCAGAGATCTCTTCCAGTTTCTCTAAACGTCTGATATAGGTTTCCAGTGTCTCACGACGAGCGCCTGGGCGAGCAGCAGACAATGCATCCGCAGCTCCTACCAACATAGCGATAACGGAGGTTGGCTCTGTATCGCCATGGTGCGATGCAATACTGTTTACAACTACTTGATGCTCATTGTACTTCTTGGCCAATTCCACACCGATTTCCACGTGGGAGCCTTCGACTTCGTGGTCGATTGCTTTTCCGATATCGTGAAGAAGACCTGCGCGTTTCGCCAGTTTGACATCTTCTTTCAATTCGGCAGCCATCAATCCTGCGAGATGAGCTACTTCCATCGAGTGCTTTAGTACGTTTTGACCATAGCTTGTACGATAACGCAAACGACCAAGGATCTTGATCAAGTCCGGATGCAATCCGTGTACACCTGTTTCAAACGTAGCTTGTTCACCATATTCACGGATTCGCTCGTCCACTTCACGACGCGCTTTCTCCACCATTTCCTCAATTCGGGCTGGGTGAATGCGTCCATCAGCTACCAACTTGTCCAAAGCAGTCTTGGCAATTTCCCGACGAATCGGATCAAAACCAGACAGGATCACAGCTTCCGGAGTATCGTCAATAATGAGGTCGATACCCGTCAACGTTTCCAGTGCACGAATGTTACGTCCTTCACGACCGATAATCCGTCCCTTCATTTCATCATTTGGCAGTGTAACAACGGAAACAGTCGTCTCCGCTACGTGATCTGCCGCACAACGCTGAATGGAGGTCGTAATGATTTCACGAGCGCGTTTGTCCGCCTCTTCTTTGGCTTGCGTCTCAATCTCTTTGATCATCACAGCCATTTCATGGCGAACCGTATTTTCTACGTCTGTCAGAATGATATTTTTCGCCTCATCCTGGGTCAAACCGGAAATACGTTCCAACTCAGAAACTTGTTCTTTATATAAGTGCTCTACCTTGCTTTGCAGTTCTGCGATGGCTCTGTCGCGCTCAGACAATTCTTCTTCTTTACGCTCCAGTTGTTCCATCTTGCGGTCCAACGATTCTTCTTTTTGCAGGATTCGACGTTCCTGACGTTGTATCTCGTTGCGCCGCTCGCGCAGTTCGGTTTCCGCCTCAGAACGAAGCTTGAACACTTCATCCTTGGCTTCGAGTACCTTTTCCTTTTTTACAGCTTCGGCGTCCCGTTTCGCTTCTTCAACGATCTGTTTAGCAGCTTCTTCAGCGCTAGAGATCTTCGCTTCCGCAATGGATTTGCGAGTGAAGTAGCCGGCACCCGCACCGATGAGCAGAGCGATGAGCACAATGACTACAGTTAATATAGGATCCATAGGTTTTTCGTTTCACCTCCTTATTGTAAGACATCTCCCCGCTTTCCAAGCATTCGTTTTTCATGGAGTGCCGCTGTCGTTTTGATCAACCATCGGACATTCGACTAAAAAACAAGACCGATTCGACTCGGTCCGCTGAATCCGCACTCGTCGCACGGGTCTTCAGTTGTTCCACAGGCAACGAGTAAGAAAACCAGCAAAAAGTTATGATACGCCAAGTAAATACAAATCTATTTTATTATTTGTGAACAAGAATTGTCAAGATCATGCAAATAGGGTCAAGTCTATCCATCGCTTCTCTGACGTAATTCGCCGCGAATCTGCTGAACCACTCCATGCGAGAAACCCTTTCGCATCAGCATCGACAGCAGTTTTCGCTCTTCGTCCGGATCCGGAGGGCCCTCTAGTCGCCTCGCTTTTTTCTCTATCAATGCTCTCGCCGCTACCAGTTCATCCTCTCTAGAAACACCGCGTACAGCGTCATCTACGATACTCCTGTCTACCCCACGCTGCTGCAGCTCCATCCGTAGCATATAGGGGCTGCGCGGCTTTAAACGCAAGCGCTCATCTACCCACTGCCTCGCAAACGCTTCGTCATTTATGTATCCTTGTTCCTGACAGCGGTCGCATACTTCCTCCGCCACCGGAGGTAGAAAGCCTTTCTCTAGCAAATACGAGTGAAGCTGACTTTTAGTCCGCGGTCTGATGCCTAA
>JARDZO010000164.1 GCA_029240815.1 Brevibacillus sp. | reverse complement strand
AACACTGTAATTTTCCAGTCCGGTACTAATTCTTTCAGCAGCGTTCCCAAAGTCGCACTCATGATTCCGGCACCAATTAAGATAACGTCTGTTTTGGTTTGTCTGTTACTCATTTTAACCGTCCTAACTCGCTGATATTTGAAGAAAAGATGTAGGCGCTCCTGCTCAGCTCTACAGCAAGACAGGGTACGACCTAGTCACACACCTTTTCTGGATCAATGAACACCTAACAATAGTGTATCACTATTATTTATAGATTAAAATATTTGCTATAAAATGCTAGTTAAAAAGCTATTTAATAGTCGGTAAATTTCAATAGTGACATACTAATTCAGGTAAAAAGTGAGAAGTCGTCCACAAAACTGTAGGAATACACAAAAACCAAGGTCTTAACCCGGCTACTTGCAAGGATTGTTGCTTTGGTTTGCCGTTTCAGTGAATAGACAGTCTATATCTTTATTCTATTAGTCTACCACTTTATTTTCACAGTTTAATACTATATTTTTCGAGTCTAAAGCACTATTTTCAGTGGACACCATGAATCCCCTTTCCCACCTCGTGTTATTGCCGAACAAGTAGGGATCTTGTTAGATAGGAATCTATAATTGATCTGACGCAATAAAACGAGGAGCAGCTGCCTTAGGCAAATTGCTCCTCGTTTCGTCGTATTCGTAATGCAAAGGCATGCCATTTATTTTAGTTAAGGGTATGCTAATCGTTGGAAATCCTGCCTAAGACCAGATTGCGGTCATCCCTGCCTACCCCCTTTTTTTCAAAACCTTTTGGTGCCACTCCTCCTTGAGCGGGTGAAACCCACAAATCAATGTTCCTCTACTGGCACGGTTTGTCCTAGGTAATGCTTTAATCTGGAAAAAAACACCGTTGGTTTGCTTCTATTCAATCTCCTAAAGCCCATCATAAGTTTCCACCATTTTGGAAATATCTAAGTTGATGTTATATACCAAGGAGGTTCATCATGGGTACGTTTTACGAAAAATATGGTGGTGAAGAAACGATTTCTAAAGTCGTTGATTACTTTTACGACTTAGTTTTAGCGGATGATACCGTGAACCATTTTTTTAAAAACACCGATATGGAGAAACAGAGGATGCACCAAACAAAGTTCATCAGCTATGCCCTAGGTGGCCCTAATCAATATTCTGGCCAGTCGATGGCAAAGGTCCACGAAGGAATGAATTTGCAGCCTGCTCATTTTAATGCGATTGTTAAACATTTACATGCTGCCCTTACTCATTTTGGTGTAAGTGAAGGAGATATTGATGATGCATTGACCAAAGTTGGATCGTTAAGGGAAGATATCCTCTACAAATAACTGAGCTTAAGTTAACTACTTTCGTTGCTCAATTAACTTGCGCGTTAAACAAGCACAGGCTGCCGTTTTGCTACCGGCAGTCTCTAGTTGCGTTTGTTCCCTATAGAATCCCGTCTCTCTCGCAAAAATATGGGTTAATCTATTGTCGTTAGTCTTGTCGCGTCGACCTATTGCTATTTCTACTGTATCTTACTAAAAATCCAGGATCAGCAGCTACTCCTGGGTAAACCCTGTGGACTGGGAGCGAGGTCCGTGTAGTGTAAGATGCTTTTTCATTTTCATGATGTGGTCTTTACAGCAGCTCGGACATCGTCGCCATTTACATTAACTTTTCCATGTCAAGGGATAACTTCCTGATAACAACCAACGCTTGTGCAGCAAAAGCTTCGTTACATGCGGGGACATCTATTTACTGGCAGCCTGCCCCACCTTGGCCTCTCTGCTTTTTTGAATCAAAGGTAACAACAACAATGCCCCTACCAAGAACAATAGACCACTCCCGGAAAAAACTGCTGGCAACGAAAGTACATCTTTAACAAGTCCTGCTGTCGACATCCCTACGACCATCATCCCCATAAAAACAGGCGAAAGAGCTCCTCCGACCCGCCCAACAAAGTCGACCTCCGTATTTTGCATAATCATCGTATTGATCCCGACGTGAATGCATGGATAAAACAGACCACTGAGTGCCTCCAAAATCAGCGTAATCCAGATGGAGTGTGACCATCCAATTCCGATCGTACATACAGTGCTGACGAGAAGTCCGACTGCGAGCAAGGTCTGGGGCTTCACTTTTTTCGCGGCGCTCATGATGATCGCTCCGCCAACCAGCATCGCCGCTCCATTGGCCATGAGCAGCCAACGCAAAAACTCTTTTCCCATCGCCAAGTTCTCGATGGTCACAAAGATGATCAGAGGTTGGATGAGACCTACAGCCAAGCCAGCTGCCGCAAAGGTTCCACCCAACGTCCTCAGCACGCGATTATCCCAGACGTACCGCAGACCCTCCATCAGCTCCTGTTTGAAATTTGGTTTCTTTGACATTCCTTCTTCAGCTTGTGCATTCCGAGGGAGCAGCACCAAAACGAGTGCTGATGTAAAAAACAAGAAACCTGTTAACGCAATGGAAACTTCAATCCCGTACTTTTGATAGATGTACGTACCGATCACCGGACCGATGACCATGAAGACTGCCATCATCGACTGGAACATCGCCATCACACTCTGGAGCTGCGCTGGCGGTACGTGCTGCTTGAACAACTTCATCGCAGAAGGTTGTGAAAACTGGGACATGATTGCAGAAAACAAGGTAGACACCAGCAATGCGTGCCAGGAGCCATACACAAGGGCGATCAGTACGGCGAACAGGGAAAGACCCGACAACAAGTCACAGTTGATCATCGTGCGCTTTGGCTTCCATCGATCAGCGAATGTCCCGCCGATAATGGCGAATAGAAAAATGGGTGCATACTCGACAACCGAAATGAGCGAGACATACAAGGGATCGTTGTGAGTCAGATCCGTCACATACAACAGAATGGCAAAATTTCGTATCCAGATCCCGAGCTGTAAAAACGTGCGGGACAGGATGATCGTGCGGACGTAGCGATTGTGCAGCAAAAGAACGTGCCCCTCTCTAAAAATAATAAACAAACAAAATGATTAATTGTTTATTTATAGACACTTTATATTTTTGTCTATGTATAGTCAACAACTTTTTTTTGCATATCCGTCGGTTTTTCTGCCTCGCAAAAATAGGACAAAACAAAAAAACCTGCCCGCTTCCGACAGGTTTTCGCTTGGGAGGCTTGCAGAGGGATACAACTAGACAATATCTCCGTTCGTCTATAAAACACCTCTCCACTTCTTCACGCTCTCCTCATGGCTACATATCGATTCGAAGAAACAAAGTACAAACCTGCTTCCTTCACCCGGTACCCCAGCCGTTCCCATTCCTCTGCGTACGTCATGACTTGTGGGCGATAAAAGTCGATGAAAGCTTGCTCATGCTCCATTTCGTACAAATCGTTCTTAAAGTCAACGATTACCCAACCGTCTTCCTCCTCGAACAAAAAATCAATAACGCCCTTCAGACGGGTATTTTCTCGGGAGGCGAACAGGGAAAATTCGTGGAAAGACTGTTTGGCCTGACGACTTCGTACCCATAGCTGACTGTTCATTACTCGATTGACAGCCTGCCTCGCCTCATCGTTCCATTTGGGGTCCAGCCCTTCTTCTTCGGCAATCATATGGATAAACGCATCCTGTTTTTCAGGTTCCAAGCCATTCCCGAGTGCTTCCATACTGCGATGAACAACTAAACCAAATGCCATACCTCTGCCCTCTTTGGGACGAGGGAGTTCCCCTGCAAAAGACCCCTTCGCCTTTTCCGTCACGCTGCTTCGCGCAAAAGTAGGTCGCGAAGCTTCCTTTCTCCATGCGTCCCACAAGTGGAGCGGAGCATGATCTGCTGCTTCTCTTACTGGACGTGGCATGTCCGGCTCCTGTACAGGTACTTCCAACTCCGGTTGTTGCTGCAAGCAATCCTGGAGCATACTCCACGGGTCTATCGTTGGTTTGGAAGGATATTGACTTATGATCAGCATTTGTCTGGCTCGCGTAGTCGCCACATAGAGCAGTCGCTCCTCCTCGGCGAGAAGATAGACCTGCTCCTTATTCGCCAGTTCTTCCCAGCCGACCGGTTGTGCGATAAGTTCGGGAGGATAAGGTGCCTTTTGGCGGTTAATCGTGAAATATCCGACGGCAGGGTCTGTACCGCGATCAACATGCTCCGTAGCGTCGTGCTCCTTTTGGCCGCATGGGCACGCCATGAACACCACTGGTGCCTCCAGTCCCTTTGCTTTATGTACATTCATGATGCGTACTGCTTTTCCAGAACCAGCAAACAAACTGCAGCTCTCCAAAGCTTTGTCATCATCCAGCCGCTGTAAAAACAACGTCAACTCCTGCCAGCTAGCAGAAATGGAAGGAGTAAGATGAATCAGCTCCAGAAGCTTCACTAGTGTTCCGGAACGAATGGCCCCTGTTTCCTTGGTAGCTGCATAGGGCAGCAGCCCCATGTCTTCTATGATTCGCGTAAACGCAGTGATAGCCGGTAATGAGAAAACCAACTCACGATATCGTTGAATTCGCAGCAGAGCATGGTACACTGGCATGGCCTTTTCCGAAAAGCATGCATCTGATGGCACAGAAATTTTGGAAATGACTCCAGCTTCCAACCGGTAGTGATACAACGCTTCATCACTCACGCCGAAAAACATGCCTCGCAGAACAGCGAGCAAGGAAATCTGATCACTTGAATCATTCAAGCAGGTTGTCAGAGTCAGCAGTGCTTTCAACTCTTCGTAGGTGGCCCAACTGCCCGTCGTATCCGAGGGAACTCCATATCGCTCCAGCTTTTCGGCATACTGTCCGATAGGCTGACGTTGCTTTAGCAGGATGAGGAAGTCTCCTGGCTCTGCGGTTCGTAAAGTTGGTGCTTCTCCTCCTTTTTCCTGGATGAGCATATTTCCCTGGCACGCCCATGCGATGTATCGGGCGATCCGCTCGGCATCCTCATTCACGATGTCTTCTTTTTTATCCCGCTCCTGCTTTGGGATGGTTAAGGTAAAGACACCGTGCTGCTGCTCCCCTGGCGGATTTTCCTGCACCGTAATCATCTCCACAAACTGCGCTTGATGATCACTCGTTTCCCCAGCTGAAGGGAACCGATGAAGGAAGGCCTCATTGACAAAGTCTCCAATCGCGTGAACCGAACGAAAGTTTTTGGTCAGTTGCAGCACATCGCCATAAGCAGCGACCCGTTCCTTTACGAAGTTGTACGTAGAAATGTCCGCCCGTCGAAAGCGGTAGATCGATTGCTTGGGATCACCGACGATAAATAATGAGCCACGACGGGGCACCTGGCGACGCCAATCGTGTTCATCGGGATCCGCTCCTGTCAGCAGCATCATCATCTCAGCCTGTATCGGATCGGTATCCTGAAACTCATCCACCAGCAAATAGGTGTAGCGCCGAGCAAAATACGCACGTACCCCTGCATGCTGTCGCAATAGCTCAGCTGTACACAGGAGTAGATCCTGAAAATCCAGCATGCCTGCTTCCAGGCGCTTTTGTCTGCTGAAGGCAATGGCGGGCTGCACAAACGAGATGAGTTGAGGGTGCAAATATTCCCTCCAAGCAGTCAGAAAGGGTTGTAGCACTGTTTGCTTCCAGTCGAGGAACCGGTCCCGTTGCTCTTTTGCCCTTGCTGGATCCGTCCAGCGGTTTTGAACCACATCGAGAGATCGGTCGAACATTTTGGCTAGCGCAAGGACATTCCGGCTGTCGGCAAGATTTGTATGCTCCAGAAAACGACTGGCGTGATGAATCGCCTCCTGCAGCTTATCCCAGCCTTTCTCGGGAGCATGTGTAGGGATATATTTCTTCGCTGCCACCAGCATGTCCGGTACGGTCAACCGAATGAGATCGTACTCTGGTTCAGCTACCTTCCGGGTGAAAATCGTGACATCCTCATACTGGGATACACGTAAATAGACGAGACGCAGATCTTCCACGGTGACACCCTGAGACAACCATTCATCCAGTTCTCCATTCGGCCCGGTTTCACTCAGCATTTCTACGTACTGATCCCAACACCGATTTTGCCATTCGACAGCTGTCCGTTCGTCCATTTCGCTAAAGCTCGGGTCTACCCCCGCTTCAATCGGTCGCTCTCGCAGCAGCCTTCCGCAAAAGGAATGAATCGTACCGATCATGCAATGATTCATTTGCTGCAAGGCACGCTCCAGACGTTGTCGTTCTGTCTCATCGCCGGCTTTCTCGCACTCTTTTTCCAGGCGGAAGCGAAACCGCCCTCTCAATTCGGCAGCAGCTTTATTCGTAAACGTGATCGCGGCGATCTGCTTCATCTCTGCCTTGCCCGTCTTCACCAAATTGAGCATACGTCCTACGAGAGACGTCGTTTTCCCTGATCCAGCTCCTGCCTCAACCAGCAGAGTCGTGTCCAAGTCATTCAAAATGCGCTCCCTAGCTGCTTGATCCTCCATCGCTGAATCATTAGGCATAATCCTCCACCTCCAAAAACGGGGACAACCGCTCGTGGTTCATGGCTGCCTCACGCTTCTTTTTCATGGCTTTCGCTTGTTTTCCGCATGCCGCTTCATACTGACACGACGTGCAGATGGTCGCCTCCTGAGTGGGAGGGAAAATCCCTCGTTGAATCGACTCGGTCAGCCGTGACACGAGAGCCGCGGTCTCCTCTCGCCGATTTTGCTTGCGTACGATCTCCTGCCCTTGACCTTTTTCAGTCGGAAAGTAATAAGAGGATTCCACTACCTCAGCGGATGGAACATCGCCTGTTTTTCGCAACCATTGTTCCACGGCGATTGCATAGATCGCATGCTGCAATTGCTTGCCTCTGGAAAAGTACTCTTGCTCTTTGAACTTGCGCGGTGCCCCCGTCTTGTAATCAACAATTCTGTACTTGCCAGGCTCCACTTCATCCACCCGATCGACATAAGCTCGCAACGGCAAGACGAGCTCGTCACTCAGTTCTACCTGAAATATGTCCTCCGGCTGATGGACAGCCAATTCCAGATACTTGGGTACGGTATCTCGTTTTTTCTCACCCGCCCAGAACACCTCCACATCTCTGCGGATTTCATCGCATTCCTTCTGCATGATGGGAGTGCTGGGAGCGGGAACCTCCAGCCTGAGGCGAGCGAGCTCTTCCTCCGTGATTTTTTCGAGACGGGCCAGATCATGAACCCCGTCTTGCTCCTTCGTTTGAGCCGTATATCGATGAAAAATGGCGTGCAGCAACGTGCCTTTCTGGGTATGGCTCAGCCACTTGGTGCGATCAAATGCTGCGACCTCTTTTGGTCTCATTCGCAGAACCTCGTGATAGAAGAATTGCATTGGGCAGCGCGCGTACATTTCCAGCTTGCTGACGCTCGTCGCATCGGGAATTCCGGCAGGCGAGAACACTCCCTCGTATTCGCCTACCAGCAGATCGGCTCTGGCACTCGCCGCCTTTTCCCCGTTTGCCAGATGTCCATAGACAGCCAATACCTGCTCGTTCCCTTGATAAATCTGACCACTTTGCGAAATGAGCCGCTTCATCCACGACTCCTGCTCATCCAGCACAATCGGATTGCTCGAGTAAACGTACCCCACTGGACGACCGAGCTGCTCCAAAAGCTCCTCAATCGTCGTATCCGGGAGCTCACGTGATTGGCGAAAAGCATCCAACAACTCGTAAGCTGGATTGCAGGACTGATTGTCAGAGATTCGAAAAGAGGAAAAGCTATAGGTACAAGCCCCACGAATCATCCCCAGCCTTCTGATCCGTTTGTCGAGAAGCTCTGTTGCTTTTTTCTCGCTCGTGCGTAAGAGTGGACTTATTCTGGTGCGCTCTTCATCGAGCAAGACGGGATCTTGGCTTGCTGTCGCTGACCAGCTAGCCTCATCCATCCCGATCAAGTAGGTGAAGCGACGCCCGGTCTGACCTCCGTCTTGCAAGGAGCTGACATGCAGCTTTCCTGCACTAGGCGTCCCTTCTGTGCCCACGGCAATTGCCTTGACTCCATCTCTGCCAAAACGGATGACATCAGAACCTTTCATTGCAGGCGACTGTACATCCCGCAGGCTTTTCTCCCATTGCTTCAACCGTTGTTTCACTTGACTATCGTGGGCCGTGCGTACAGGAACAGCCTCCAGATACACCAGCCATCCCCGAACGAGATCCTGCATGGTCCATGCATCACGTTCAACAGGCAGTACGGCAAAGAGTCGGCTGAAAAAGGCATGGCACTGTTCCAAAGATCGTTGCTCCTGCTCGTCATTCCCTTGCTTTTGTTGCACTCGCAACAGAGAATACCTCTCCCTCCCCCACCCGATCCCGGAGCGTTCCAGAATCCGGATAACCGACTGTCGATCTTCATCCTGGGAGGCAATAGAGAAAAGCCCTTGCTTGTAGGCTCGCAACATCGGATCCAGGTAGTATCCTGATTCCAGCCAGTCAAGATAAAGAACAGCGGCTTGCCCCACACGGGAGTAGATCATCGGCAATCCTTTAGAAAACGTGCACGGTATGGAGGCATTCATCGCAAAAGAATGAATGATCGGTGCATAAGTGCGATAGTCCGAAGCGATGATTTCAACCTCATCATAAGACACACGCTGTTCGGCCATCCTGCGGAAAATCTCGCGAACCTCTGCTGCTGGACCGAGAGCGTGGAAAAAAGTGACATTCTCTCTGGGCAACCCTGTGGCACTCATCTGCGGAGAGCCATCCTCTACTAAAAAATGCAGCTTGCTTTGTGTGAGGACATCAAGAGCGGCTTGCTGCGAGGGGGTCAGGTCAGCCTGCTCTTCAATAATGATCAGAGGTGGCGATGGCATGGGTTGAACGTAGTGCGGCAAGTCTGCATCATCCACCCGTGCGCGCTCTTGCAAATACCTTTCATAATGTGCCAGAAGCTCCTGTACATAGCTTCCCTTTTGTCTATTTTCAAAGCTGGCAGCATGCACCAGCTGATCTGCCCGTATTTTGGCATGTCGCATTTCGCTGATGGCAGCATGAAAGCAGCGAACGACGCCGGGAGACAGCATGGAAGCAGACAGGTAAGCACCTTCCTCCCCTGCCAGCTCATGCATCAACCAATGAATGATCCAGAAGCCTTCCTCCGAGGTCGTATACGTCAGACCCTTCTCAAAAAGGCTGAGGCGGCTCTGTTCGAGGATAAAGGATTGCGGGGTCTGGACGTGCAGATTGAGTACACTCCCCTGGTTCATTCGTCCCAGCTGTTCCATCCACTGGTGGCCAATGGCAAATCGATCGGTTAGCAGAACTTTCTTTTCCAAGGGATTCGTTTGGATCAAAATATTCAGTTGTTCCAAAATAGTAGGGGGCATATCATCACCTCCAAATGTTGTAAAAACAGATCTCTAGCAAAATTAGTTTTCTTTTCTATTAAAAAGATGGCCAAGATAGACGATGGATATCCCTCGCTTCGAGCTGAAAAGGAAGAATACCAAAAAAAGAGAGCTATCTCCTGTGATCTCGATGATCACGAGGCGATAACCCTCTTGGGCTCATTTTCTTACTGGACTAGACGCAAATCATAGAAGCCAAATCACGCGGATAATAGGTGAGCATCTCCATGCCGTCTTCCGTCACGACAACCGTATCCGAATGGCGGAATCCGCCCAGACCGCGAACGTAAATGCCTGGTTCTACCGTCATCACCATTCCTGGCTGCATGATCGTGTGGTCACCCAGGTCAAAGAACGGTGCTTCATGACCCAGTAAACCAATCGCGTGACCCGTATGGTGCGAAGTCAGATGCTGGATCTCGTTTTCCTTGAAGAAAGCTTGGACGGCTTCTTCTACATAGGACATCGGTTTGCCTGGCTTGATATGCGCGAAGGCGATATCTTGCGCTTGCACCATGAAATTGAAGTATTTCTCCTGCTCCTCGCTCACTTCTTGGACAAACATCGTCCGCTCCAGCTCGCTATGATAGCCCCAAACCTCCCCTGCCGCTCCTGTCACCAGCGTATCTCCTGTTTTCAGCACCAGATTTTGTGTGACAGCATGCGGGAAAGCAGACATCGGACCAATCTGACCGCGGAAGATCGCATAGGCAGTGTTGCCATGAGGCTTATAATCCGGCCCCAAGGTTTCGATCATCGCCATCGTAGCTTCGGAGGATGCCCTTGACGTAATTTCAATTTCACTCAATCCTGGCTTGGAATACTTTTGCAGCAAGCGATGAGCGAGATTCCCCCAGCGACACGACTCCTTGATCAATTCAATTTCGGCAGCCGATTTGATCACTCTCATTTCCTCGACCCAGCCGTAGATGGAGGAGAAGTCTTTAGCCTCCATGAATTGGCTGACCTTCTGACCGCGGTACCCCATGGAAGAGCCGTAACCATCCGCATCAAAACCGACCCGTTTTCCCAAGAAATTGGCTTCTACCAACGCATCCTTCAAGTACTCCATCGGATGGCGATGGCCTGGGTACTCAGGATACGAGTGTACATGGTCTACGCAGGCAAACTCTTCGGCGTGCTCATGCTCCAATGCAGGAACGAACAAGTGCGATTTTTGCTGTGGATCAATGAAAAATCCAATGGGTCTTTCTGTTGGATGAAAATGGAAGCCTGTGAGGTAGAAAATATCTACGACGCTAAATAGAATGGCACAATCGAGCTGGTTCGCTTGCAGCTTGTTGATGATCTTTTTTTGACGTCCGATGAGTTCATTCTTTGGAATCGCGAGTAACATGTGATCTCCTCTTTTCATCTGTTTTTATGTTGCATATAAGTGGCAAGCGACGACATGATCTCCTGCTTCCACGACTGGCGGTCTCTGGGTTTTGCATATCTGCATGCAGTCGGGACAGCGCGGGTGGAAATGACATCCCTCTGGAGGGTTGAGCGGACTGGGAACATCTCCCCTTAAGATCACTCTCTCTTTTTCTTCATCTGGATGACTGATCGGTACCGCGGACAGGAGCGCTCTCGTGTATGGATGCTTGGGATTGGCAAAGAGTTCCTCAGTCCTTGCCTGCTCCACCAGCTTCCCTAGATACATCACCCCGACGCGATCGGTAATATGCCGGACCACACCCAGATCATGAGAGATAAAGATATAGGTGAGCTCAAAATCACGCTGCAGCTGCAGGAGAAGATTGATCACCTGCGACTGAATCGAAACATCCAGGGCGGATACCGGCTCATCGGCGACAATCAGTTCGGGCTGAAGAATGACGGCGCGGGCGATCCCGATCCGTTGGCGCTGACCTCCTGAAAATTCGTGCGGATACGAATGCAGATGGTATTCTGACAATCCGACGATCTCCAGTATTTCGATCGCTTTTTGCACGCGCTCTTCCGGAGTAAACAACCCGTGGACACGCAGCGGCTCAGTCAAAATCTGCAGGATCGTCTTTTTCGGATTCAAGGATGCATAAGGATCTTGAAACACCATTTGCATTTTTCTCCGCAGCTTCCTCATTTCTTCATAAGGAAGCTTGGAAATGTCTCGCCCCGCAAATCGGATCTCTCCCGACGTCAGCTCCTGCAGCTTTAGAATGGCCCTGCCTGTCGTCGATTTGCCGCATCCACTTTCCCCGACCAGTCCGAACGTCTCGCCTTTATATACAGTGAAAGTGACATCATCGACTGCACGTACCTGCTGCGCAGGCTGAAACCAACCTTTTTTGATGTCGTAATACTTTTTCAGCTGTTTGATTTCGAGCAAAGGTTCAGGTAGCATGTGTCACCTCCTGAGGTCTGCTGATGGGAAACCAGCAACGGCACAACTGATTTTCGATGGCGATGAGAGGTGGACGTTCTTCCCGGCATCGGTCGGTCACATAGGAACAACGCGGGGCAAAGGCACATCCACGAGGGACTTCGTCAGGACGTGGAACGCTACCCGGAATGGATTGCAGCTCTCCTTTTCGCTCGTTGGACGTAGGCAACGAAGCAAGCAATCCTTGTGTGTAGGGATGCGTCGGGCGGTTGAATATCGTTCGAACATCTGCGCTTTCTACGACCTGACCCGCGTACATGACCGTCACACGATCACACATCTCCGCGACTACTCCCAAATCATGCGTGATCAGCATCATCGCCATGTTCGTTCGTGCCTTGATTTCTTTCATCAACTGCAGGATTTGAGCCTGGATCGTAACGTCTAGCGCCGTAGTCGGTTCATCGGCAATCAGCAGCTTTGGCTGGCACAGCATCGCGAGTGAGATCATGGCCCGCTGCCGCATTCCACCTGAGAGCTGGTGTGGATATTCATCGATGATCTGCTCGGCTCTCGGTATCCCTACCGAGTGCAGCATCGCAATGACGGCTTGTCGAATCTCCTTTTTGCTCAGGCGAGTATGCTGTTTGAGCGGCTCACTCAGCTGTTGACCGATCGTAAAAACGGGATTGAGGGACGTCATTGGTTCTTGGAAAATCATCGAGATTTCATTTCCTCGCAGCTTGCGCATCTGACGCTCCGACAGCTGCGTAATGTCTCGCCCCGAAAAGAGGATGCTTCCCTGCTCGATATACGCCATCGGCTTCGGGAGCAAGCCCATGACGGATAGAGAGGTGACGCTCTTCCCGCAGCCTGACTCGCCGACGATGCCGACCGTCTCGCCTTCATAAATCGTGAGGTCCACTCCATCTACAGCCTTCACAATGCCATTTGCTGTCTTGAAATGCGTCTTTAGCTG
>JARDZO010000163.1 GCA_029240815.1 Brevibacillus sp. | reverse complement strand
TCTCCATCGGGATCAAAGCCAACGCCATCATCTGTTACGCGCAGTCGCACCTGTTCTTGCAAGGTAAACAGCTTGACCGCGATTTGAGTCGCCCTGGCATGTCGGAGCGTATTGGAGAGGGATTCCTGCAAGATGCGGAACAAGTGGTCCTCGATGCCACTGGGTAAGCCTTCGACTGCTTCGATTTCCCACGTTATCTCCATGGTATTTTTACGTGTCAGCTCATCCAGAAGTTCCAAAATGGCTTCTTTCAACGATTTATTTTGCAACGTAGCAGGACGAAGGTGCAGGAGCAGCGCACGCATCTCTGCCTGTGCTGCCGCAGCCATTTCCTCGACCAATTCAATCTGTTGGGCAGCCCGCTGCGGATTCTTTTCGATTAGTCGCTTCATCGCGGCCGTCGTCATCGCTATCGCGAAAAGCTGCTGACTGACCGCATCGTGCAGCTCTCTCGCCAGGCGCTGTCGCTCTTCGGTCACAGCAGCCTGTCTGAGCTGGTCAGCAAGTGCCGCATTGTGATTGGACAAGCGCTGCAAGGAAGCTACCTGTTCCTCCCACTGAGACGCTAGACGGTTGAGCTGCCAACCCAGCTCGCCAATTTCATCGACACCCAACTCAGGAACGCGATAGGACAGCATGCCTCTCCCCAATTTCATCGCTGCTTCCCACAAAACACTGATCCGCTTTTTTAACAGATTGCCGTAAATGTAAGACGTGATCAGCCCCATCAAAGCGCTAATGGGCAGAGCAACCGCAATCGCTACAGACTGGATGACCCAATCAGGCTCTTGCGGCAACTGGATTCCCAAATAGTCTCGTACCCACGCATTTACCTGCGAATCCTGAATCAGACTCGTATACCACCGATGGATACCTGGATCGTCCTTCCATAAATAATGGAACCAAAAAAAACAAACAAACGCGACTGTGACCGTAGCTATGGACAATCCCATACCGTAACGGACACATTGCCATTGTATACTCGCTAATCGCTGCCGACGCATTCGCCAGTACCTCCTAGATGTACTTGACTTTTATATCGCCGACAAGCAGCGAGATATGCAAATTCACTTTATGCACCGCCTGATCATAGTGATCCGAGCGAATCATGATGCTGCGGTTGATCCCGCCCTGACGGTTACTGAACACTTCTAGATCTCCGACGGAAAGCTCTGCCGAGACGGATACTGGAAGATCGACAGGCACATATATAGTGACGTCTCCGATCCATCCTTCCACGGTGAGCTGTGCTTCTTCCTGCATCAGCATCGCACGCGACAAATCGATCACTACGTCGCCAATTCCGTGCCACACTTGCAAATGGCTCAGCTCAAAACGACCGGAAGTCAGGTGAAAATCCCCGATCAACGAACTGCGGGAATCTTTGGGTAATGATTTGCCATGGCGGAGAATCGCCGTATTTTCTTTTTCTGTAATCTTTACTGGATCTTCTGACATGGGGTCGGGAACACCCTGCTCATCACGCATGGCAGTTCCGACAGAGGCTTCCCCTTCCCCTGAGGTGAACTTTTTGCCGACAACGGGTTCTTTTTCCCGCGTCTTTCCCCTGATGAGCCTGAAGCCAAAATAGACGAACAGGATCGGAATTACCAGTTGAAACAAATCATCGATCCCGATGCCAAACCACATTTCCAAAGCGATGATGATACCAAGACTAAATAAAATGCCACCGCCGATTCGTTTGTTCTGTCCCCAAAGGCGAACGCCAAAGTAGACCAACACCATCGGCCACAAATCAAACAACCCGAACGAAATAATATTCAAACTGTCTAAAAAGAGACCAATACCCGTCAAGATGATCAGGACACCAGCCAACATTTTGTGCACGCGGGACAGCTTCACGAAAGTCTCCTCTCTTACGCCCCATGCCGATTATTTCACTTCTGTCCGTTACGACATGTATAAATGAATGCAGGCGGGATGTTCAGCAGGGTGAAGTTCGTTTCTACCCAGCTAAATCGTTCCTGCAGCTCAGCTTGGAGTTGTAGTGAATATTGGAATGTAATGAATAGCCCGCCTGGAGCCAGCACAGATTGAATTTCATCCAGGATGGCTGCCCGCAGCTCTTCATGGAAGTTGGCAAACGGTAGGCCTGAGATAATGACATCCGCCTTGCCAAGTTTCAACTCCTCCAAGTAGTGACTCAACATGGTCGCTTCTTCCCGTATCGTTACCTCGGGAAAACGGGATTGCAGCATGGTCCGAAATTGGGCATCGCGCTCCACTAGCACGTAATGAGTATCTGGACGTATGTTTTGATAGATCGATTGGGTGAAAGCACCCGTCCCCGGTCCCAATTCCATGATGACATCGGCCCGGTCCCAGTTGACACGGCTCAACATACGTTCGCACAAAAAACGGGAGCTGGGTATAATGCTGCCGACGCGTCCAGGCTCAGCGATAAAGCGTCGCAAAAAGACCAAAAAATCTGCCAAGAATAGAACCTCCTAGGGGAAAAGCAGCCTGTCAAACAGGCTGCCTAATTGCCACAATCTATTCTACATCCGGCACCCCAGTTCCTGTCAAAAATCAGGATTGATCCGCTGGTGCTGCCGCTGTTTTTTTATCCTGCATCGATGCCTTGATACTCGCCAGTTCGGCATCGAGATCGTCTTTTTCCAGGTCAGACAAAGCGTTGTCCAAGCCAAGACTTGTTTGGCGCCATTGACCGCTCATTTGAGCTTCTGCTTCCATACGCATTACTTTTTCTTCCATGCGTGCAAACCCGCGGCCGGCGGTCTGGTTTCCCATTCCGACTACGGCATGATTGACTTGCTTTTGGGTACGAGCTACTTGGGCACGTGCCATCAAGGTAAACTTTTTCGCTCGCATCTTATAAAATTCCTCTTTTAGCTCAGCCAGTTTTTCGCGCATTTGTCCGGCCGCTTCCGCTGCGGACAAGTAGAGCGTTTCATATTCCAACGCCCGACCCTCATATTGCTTTTTGTCAGCTAATGCACGTCTTGCCAATTCGTCTTCGCCTTCGCCGAGAGCGAGCTTCACTTGGCGATCACGCTTTTCGATCAGTGCCAAGGCTTCATCCCACTGTTGGCGGAATTTCTTTTCCAATGCTACCTGTCGGGCGACTGCTACCTCAACCTGTCCGATTTCTACTTCCATGTCACGCATGTATTGATTGAGCATGACAACCGGATCTTCCATGGAATCCAATGCATCATTCACCGAAGCTACTGTCAGGTCACGCAAACGTCTAAAGATACTCATCTGTTATTTCCTCCTCATCATATCACATCATCTAGTTTCATCCAAAAAGCAAGAGTTCTTACTGCTGATTTCTTGGAACGCCTTTTTCCCAGTTATCCAGTGAATCTTCTTTCAAAACTCGCTGTGCCCACTGTCTCTCCCACTCGGCTGGTCCTTCTTTGGGTGCTTGCTTTGGCCGGATCAGGCTGTAACCCAGATAAATGATCCCGATCGCCAGAATGCTATGGAACAGCAGATGCAGCTTCCCAAACAACATCAGGAGACCAAAGAGGAAGATCAGCACTCCCCAAAAGCGGGAGCCACCATGTCCCATTACTTTGCGGGCTCCGTAAAGCATGATCACGCCGGGAACCAGAAGCCCTAAAATATCACCACTATCGATTCCCAGTTGATCGAGTAAAACCAACCCGCCGATTAGCAGCAGAACCAGCCCGAGCAGAAACTTTCCAGACCGTTCGCTCATTCCTACCTTCCCTCCAATCACCTTTCATTGGTGCAGGTGTTAACCTTATGGCTATATTGTATCCCCGGGTATAGGCTCCCCATAACGGGCGAGCGGTTGGTTTTTGTCTCCGTCCTTGGACGGATGCTGCTTCCTGCCGTAATCGGACAGGCCCATTTCTGCTTCTATAGATAGGATGAACCTTGCAATTTCGAGCCATTTCGTTACAAGATCAGACAAAATATTGTGACAAAAATGTGAATAAACGCTGAAAAAAAAGGAAAAACCGGACTTGGAGAGAATTCAAATAGGAGTGCGTGTAAAAAAACATCGAAAATAGCCGAGTTCCGCTAGGCGGAAACGGGGGAACCATGTATTTCTGGGGTGAATGGTTGCGCTTTTTGGCGACCTAGGGAGTCCTTTCGACCGAACCCTTCAGCTAACCTCGTAGGCTCTGGGAAGGGGCAGTTTCTTTTGCGCAAGTTGTTAGTAACTTTGTTCATCGCTGGATTGCTTGCTATGGGAGCCGGCGCTGCACAAGCTGCTGAGGAGGCAAAATCTCCTCTGACAGATGTGGTCAGCGATCTGTACGGTACCCCTTACAAATCCTCTGGCACCTCTAAGAAGGGCTTTGACTGCTCCGGTTTTACGCGCTACGTATTTGATGCGTTAGGTGTAGACCTGCCACACAACTCTGCTGCCCAGTACAAATTGGGAACCCCTGTCGCCAAGGGTAATTTGCAACCAGGCGATCTGGTCTTTTTCCAAACCAATGGTCGCAGCATCTCACATGTGGGCATCTACATCGGAAACGGCACATTCGTGCACTCGGAAACTGGTCGTGGAGTCGTGAACACCAAGCTGAGCGACCCTTACTACTGGAGCAAGCGTTACGTTGGCGCCAAGCGTGTAAACGTACCTGTTCTGGTAGCAAAGACTGAAACTCCGAAAAAGGAAAACGCGGTGCAAGCTGCATCGTTGCCGGAAAATCAAGCAAAAAAACAGTAGTTCGGCAAAAATAGTAAGCCAGGGACCTCGCGTCTCTGGCTTTTTCTGACGAAATTTAGGACCAGGTGTCATGAGGTGACCTCACTTATAAGCGTTTGTTGATTAGGATGGAATGGTTTACTTGCCCATACCCACTACAACCATGGTATGATAGACGAGAGTAATTAAATAATTTTGATCGCCTATGCGCGAATCCTTATTAATAGAAGTAACTGGGGGTAGATTCCGGTGAAAGATCACGTATTGATTGTCGATGACAACACGGAAATTATTGAGCTGCTTGAAGATATTTTGGAAAACGAAGGCTTTGAGGTCTCTACTGCCGAGAGTGGAGAAGATGCGCTGGACCTTTTGAAGAATGGCGAAAAAAAGCCGAATCTGATCCTGCTGGACATCATGATGCCGAACATGAGCGGTTATGAGCTATGCTCGCAAATTCGGCGGGAATGGGATTTACCGATTCTGTTTCTGAGCGCGAAAGGAAAAGCGGTGGACAAGGTCGTCGGTTTTGAGATCGGAGCGGACGACTATATCACCAAGCCATTTGATACCGAGGAGCTGCTGGCTCGCATCCGCGCTCATCTGCGCCGCTACGAACGAATTCGCAAGCATACCGAGGAACAGCCTGAAAAAGAAGCGTCCAATTCACCGATTACGGTGCTGAAGTTCAAGGACCTGGAGATTCATAAAGAGACTTATTCTGTCTACGTCAGCAATGAAAAAATCGAATTGTCGACCAAGGAGTTTCAGTTGCTTACTTTCTTGGCTGAAAATGCCGGGATTGTCTTTACTCGTGAGCAGATCTACGACCGCGTCTGGGGCTATGGCTACGGTTCTCTCAACACCGTCACGGTGCACATCAAAAACTTGCGCGAGAAGCTAGAGATGAACCGCCAGTTTATCAAGACGCAATGGGGGACGGGCTACGTATTTATCGGGGAGAAGCTGTAGATGAGTCTACGCAACAAACTGTTTCTTTCTTTTATAGGCTTGCTCGCGCTGAATATCTTATTGTTCAAATTTGTCTTTCAAGACGTCATTGTCGAACAACTGAAAAATGACCGGCACACTCAATACCAGTATGAAAAGGAAACAGCGGAGAAGGTACGGCTGAATCAACTGCTCCGCTCCAGCAACTTCAAGGACCCGACTGAACGAATGGAGCTGGAAAAGCAGCTGCCGGAAGACGTCATGTATCGAATGGTAGTAAAAGATGCAAACGGCAACACCATCTACTCCAAAACCTCCCAAGCCTACAACCTGAAAGTGCCACCGTCCACGCCGAATCGTGTCTCTTCCAAAAGAAGTGATCTGAAGGTCGTCGCGGAATATCACTTTCAGCAGGAACCGCCGCGAGAAGGGGAAACGGTCATCTACTTCTATACAGACGACTATGACATCATGTCGACTAAAGGCGTTTCGATGATGCTTTGGTTTATTTACGGAAGTATTTTATTAGTCGGACTCGTTTTGCTCGCCCTGTTTGTTCGCTGGATCTTGCGTCCTGTCAGCGAGCTGTCACGCGTAACCCAGGAAATTCAGGAAGGAAAGCGCCTGGTTTCCTTTACGTATCGATCGCATGACGAATTTGGCCAGCTGTTCCGCTATTTCGGTGACATGGTCGACGAACTGCGTTTTTCCGAAGAACGTCAGTCTGAACTAATCGCTGCGATCGCTCACGACTTTCGGACACCCCTGACTACCATCAAAGGGTACGCTTCCTACATCGGGTCCGGTCGTGTAACGGATATCAACCGCATCCAAAAGCAGATGAACAAAATTGAGCTAAAAACATCGGACCTGGAGCATTTGCTGGATGAATTGCAAGATTACACGCAGCAAAGCATTGAGGTACGGTTAAATATCAGCCGCATCCACGTGAAAAACTTCATGAAGGGGATTATTGAGGACTACATGGTTCGCATTCAGGAAGCAGGGCTGTCCTTTCAGTGGAAATTGCGGATATCCAATGAGCTGCACATCGATGCAGACGAGACAAGGCTGCGGCGGGTCATGGAAAACTTAATCAACAACGCGATTTACTACAATAAGCCACAAGGCTCCATTTTGATTACTTGCGACCAACGAGAGGGACATGTCCTCTTCTCCGTGATTGACAAAGGTGAAGGCATTTCCCCTGTGGACTTGCCAAAGGTGTTCACCAAGTTCTACCGGGCGGAAAAATCCCGCAATCGCAACAGCGGGGGGACAGGTCTCGGCTTGACGATCTGCCAGAGCATCGTCCGACGCCACGGTGGCGAAATGATTGTAAACAGTGAATTGGGGATAGGGAGCAGTTTTTCCTTCACCATCCCCTTTTACCACTCCTAGTTTATTTAGATTTATAACCAGTTAACATATTCTTTATTTTTGTTTGATATAGTGTAACTCGTAAGCATGTTGCTTTCAGTGATAAATAACCCCCAGTTCGGTATCTGACACAATGCGGCACATCCGTTAGTGAAAAGATGCCTCTTTTTTTTGCCTTCCGAGCCTTCTTCGTCTTCCCTACATCCGCTTTTCCAGTCGCATTGGCAACCCATTTTTCGGACGCAAGGTGACCAATGGCTCCGGCTCCACGACTTGATTGCTTTCAGAGAGCCTCATCCGATACCGCTGTGCGATTGTCGCCAGCAGCAATGCCGCTTCCATCAGCGCAAAGTTGTTGCCAATACATACTCGAGGACCTCCGCCAAAGGGAAAATAGGCAAAAGCCGGGATCCGCTTCAACAAATCCCCTGCAAACCGTTCTGGCATGAATTCGTCCGGATTTTCATAAAAACGCTCGTCTCGATGCATGACAAATTGGCTCATCATCAACGTCTCACCCGGCTGATACTTGTGCCCCCCGATCTCCACTTCCTCTACTACTTCCCGATTGATCGTCCATGCTGCCGGGTACAGTCTCAACGTTTCCTGCACAATGAGATTCGTGTACGTCAGTTGAGGAATGTCTTCCACCGTCGGCAGCTTGTCCCCCAATACCGTGGACAGCTCGTCATGAAGCTTTTGCTCCGCTTCCGGATGGAGCGCCAGCAGGTAAAAAATCCACGACATCGTATTCGCAGTCGTCTCATGACCTGCCACAAAGATCGTCATGACCTCGTCGCGCACCTGCTCATCCGTCATCCCTTGCCCGTCGTCCTCATCCCGTGCTGCCAAAAGCATCCCTAAAAGATCGTCCTGCCTTCCATCACCGCTGTTTCTCCTCGCCTCAATTAACGAGAAGATCGTTTTATCCAAGGTCTCATTTGATTCGAGGAACTGACGATTGCTCCGTGTAGGCACCGAGAGCGGGATATCGATAAAAGAAGAAGCTCTATTTGCCACATATTTGAGCCCAATATCGATTGCGTGTCCGATTTCGTCCGCGCCTTCCTTGATGCTTTTGCCAAACATGGTAGCCGTGATGATGGCCAAGGTGACCTTCATCATATCGTGATGGATGTCGCGTACTTCCCCATCCTTCCAATCACACATCAGCTCTACGCCCTGCCTGACCATTACCTCTCCGTAAGCTGCAATCCGCTCCCGGTGAAAGGCTGGCTGCATCAGTCTGCGCTGTCTCAGATGTTTTTTCCCTTCACTGGTGAGAATTCCATCCCCGACAACCGCTCTCGCTACCTGGAGTCCTTTTCCTTTGCGGAAATTCCCCTGCTTGGTGACGAGCACTTCCTTGATTTGATCTGGATTGGTCAATAAATAAATATTTCGTTTGGGACCAAAGCGGAATAGTACGACATCGCCATGCGCTTTAGCAGAAGTCCGGATAAATTGAAGGGGATTTCGCCGGAATGACAGCAGGTTGCCTGTAATCGGAAGGCCTTTGGGGCCGGAAATAGTCTCGTTCATCTTGTCCTCCTCGTGTGCATGAGACTTACTATTATTGATAGTATCCGGCACAAAAAGGAGTTTATGCGAAAAAAAGCCACCCTCTGGCAGGATGGCTATACTACAAGTCTTTTGCCCTTTATCGGATAGACGGCGTTTCCACACGGAGCAATCGAGAGGAGATCAAACGCTCCCGAACCTTGATGCCGATCAGGGAAGCCAATACCGCTTTGATAACACCCATAGCTATGAAGGGAGTTGCCCCAAAGGCAATTGCTTTGTCCCAAGGAATATCCAGTACGAATTTCAATTGGATCGAACCACAAATAAGGGTGATGACCATGCCAACAAGATTAGCGATAATAGCATTTACCAACGTAAACCGCGTCTTTTCCAAGATCAAGCCAGTCGCGTAAACCGTGAGAATAAAACCGAATATGTACCCGCCGGTTTTACCGAACAATATTTGCAATCCACCGCTCGCCTCCGTGAAGACAGGCAGTCCAATCGCGCCAAGCAACGTGTAGATCAACATCGCCAAGGTACCGTACCGACTACCTAAAATCGTGGCGGTCAGTCCTACTGCCAACGTCTGTCCCGTAATCGGGATCAGCGGCAGTGGAATGGTCAGCTGGGATAAAACAGCCATGATTGCAGCAAAGATAGCAGATAAGAGCAACCATCTCAATCTTTCGTTTCTCATTGCGTATTAGCCTCCGTTTGTTAACTAAAATTGTAATAAGGTTAACAAAATAATAATACGCATAATAGGAATTGTAAATGCTTGTTCAATAAATTATATTTGTCCATCTACATACTCTTGCAGGTCGAGCAGCGACTGGATCGTGTGATCAATCAAGTCTCGCAGGTCATCGATGTTGCCTTCATCGATTTTCCGATAAAAATCAAGAGTGATTTGGTTATCCACCCGTTGCGGTGGCCATTCGTACCTCTTTTCCTCCAGGCGCGCTTTTAACGTATGGGTAATATAGGGACGCTGCCCCCAGATTTCGTCGAGCAGGGCAGTGATTGCTCGCGCTTCTTCTGGAATCTCTTTGCTCGCATTCATCGGCAAATGAAAATGAATGCAAATCGTACAGCCGATCTGTTCTGTCAATGGCTGCTCCAGCTGTTCGGCGGCGATATCCGCAAGACCCGTGCGAAGCTGCATTTGAGCGAGGACGGCAGGCTCACGGTCAGCAGCTCCTGCCAGCTTGAACTCAATTTGAAACAGACGATGAAAGGTCGCCATATCCATGACATCGGAACGGCCTGTAATCGTGATCGCTCCATCAAAATCCCGATCATACACAGCCCCTTCCAGCACGACTCGTATATTATCAAACACCAGGGGATGAAACATGCTCTCTCTCCTTTTGCTCTTTTGGACTTTCTACTCTGTCCTATCCATCACTAGAATGCCCGCTTTCCACTCCTTTTGCAAGCTTGCAGACTTCCCCATAGCAGAACTTACCTACGCAATGGTAACATGGGGTAGAACCAAACTTTGAGGTGACAGCCATGTTTCTAATCGGTATTTTAATTGTTGTAGCGATCTTCGGAGAAGTCCTCCACAAATTGAATCCCTGGAAAAAGCCAGAGCCTGCTTATGAAGACCTGGTCAATCAAATCAAGCAAGCGGATTGGTACCAGGAATTGTCTAAAGATACAGCCTGTCGACAGATACTGGAGACCGACCCACACGTACTGGCCTACTACTCGGGTACGTATGAGGCACAACGTCTGCTTACACAGGAAGGATTTCAGCTCGGTCTGATCGACTACGTGAAAAAACAAGCAAAAACTACTACTGGTTCCCCCCACCAACATTAGGCGAGGAACGAAAAGCCGCTGCGGACCACCCTCAGCGGCTTTTGTATGTATTTCGCGCTGCCTGCGCCCTCGCCTGAAACAGTTCCTTTATCGTCGTAGCTATCTGTTATCCTCTTGCCCATGCAATTCTCGGATCAATGAACCGAAACAAGCGGTATGCAATCGGCAAAAACCCTTGGCGGGGCCAGTACCGTGAGGATTGAAGATTGGTCATTCTCCAATCTGTCAGGACGTACTGCTTGCCTTTTGCCTTCGCATGCATGAGGCCTTGTTGCGTGAGGGCATGGTTGAAGCCCGATCCACGATATTCTGGCTGCGTCGCCGCGACACCCAATTCAACGCCATTTGCCGGCACTAGCATGGCAGAAGGCTCTTCCTCGGCTGGAAAGTAGGCTTGAAAGGAAAGGATGCGTCCTTCTTTTTCCACCAGCCATATATCTACGTCAGGATCGTCAATCAGCCGGGAGTACCCGTCTCGGATCTTTTGGGTGTCTTCGGGCAATGCCACGCCGAAAGTCGGAGCCATCGCTTGGTGCGTACGAATCAACTGAGAGACGTCCGCCAGCGCTTGTCGATCCTTTGGGGTCGCCAGACGAAGCTGCGCATTTGGTACGCGCAAGTCGGCGACCGCTGGTTCACTGAACGTGTGGAGAGGCAGACTGCCATGGACCTGCTCATGCCCGAAGCCGAGGCAAAACCAAGTATTTACCAGTAATGGGTCACTGGCGGGAACAAGTGAATAGTGGGCAAAGTATCCTTCATCCACCCAGTGCTGGGAAGCTGCTGCATACAGATCTTTGTACAATTCGGCATGTTGATCACCTGCGATACCATGACCCGCCAAGCTCACCCAGACATGCCTTCCCCTTGTTGGATTTTCTGTTTTTGCCCCAAACAAATACCCGGCCAGGGAACCATTTTCGATAGCGGCGACTCCTGTTGCCCCTGCTTTTTCCCAATCCACTCGAATGGCTTGCTCGGCATCCTGCTCGCATTCAAAACGGGAAGGCAGCGCAGGAGTAACCAATCGATCTTTTTGATGGCGCAAGGCCAATAGCTTTGCTGCATCCTCAATCAGATCGCAAGTAAATGGTACGGTTTTCAAAATGGCCCCTCCTCTCAACCAGTCGCTAAGAATACACTCTTTCTGGACGTTTCTGTCATTTCCTTCTCTTGATACAGTCTGACACAAACAAAAGAGGCGTACCCGTTGGCTGCTCACCAAGTGGTACCCCTCATATATGGTTCATCCTCATTATTTCTTTTGGTGGTAAAACTTGTACGAGTCGTAGCTCATTTTCTCCTGGCATGCGGAGCATTCTGTCGCATACGATTCTGCCTGCTCATGGATGGTTTGACCGCAAGCAGCACAGCATTTTGCTTCCAGGTTGCGAAAAAATGTGGTGATCGGCGTCATCGTTAAAACCCCCTGTTGTGTTAGTAACTGTATTGTATTACAACAGTGGCTGTTTTATAAAAGTTTGTTATAATACATTACGCCGAGTTATCTTTTTCTCCCTTCTGATTTCTGCTGTTTGCTCTTATTTTCGCTGTATTCATACATTTTTGCATTTTCTCAATCTGTTGTAACACAACAGCTTCAAATCAACAGATTGAACAGATACGGATCGTTGGTGATTTCTACGTAGCGGATACCATGCTGCTTCATTCGCGTCACGAGCGGCCCGTAGTCATCCTTGCATTTCAGCTCAATGCCTACCAGGGCTGGCCCGTTGTCCTTGTTATTCTTTTTCGTGTATTCAAAGCGTGTGATGTCGTCATGCGGACCGAGCACCTTTTCCATGAATTCCCTCAATGCCCCTGCGCGCTGCGGGAAGTTGATCACAAAGTAGTGTTTCAGTCCCTCATGCAACAGTGAACGTTCCTTGATCTCCTGCATCCTGTCGATATCGTTGTTTCCCCCGCTGATGACGCAGACGACGTTTTTGCCCGCAATCTGTTCCCGGTACTGATCGAGAGCCGCGATCGACAGAGCACCGGCAGGCTCGACTACAATCGCACTGCTGTTATATAACTCGAGGATGGTCGTGCATACTTTTCCTTCCGGTACGAGCACGATGTCATCCAGCACATCCTTGCAGATCGTCATGGTCAGCTGACCGACCTGTTTCACAGCTGCTCCATCCACGAACTTGTCGATCTCATCCAGCGTCACTACATCGCCCTTTTCCAGTGCCGCTTTCATGGATGGCGCGCCTGCTGGCTCCACACCGATAACGCGAGTAGCTGGACT
>JARDZO010000428.1 GCA_029240815.1 Brevibacillus sp. | reverse complement strand
CAAGGACATCTCGATCATGTCTGGTCATGCTGGCCCTGGGTTTCGTGACGTCTTCGAGTTTGTGACTCGTGCATTGACCCGCGGCGTTTACACCGTGAACGTTGAGTATCCGGTTGCCCAGCACGATCCCTATCGTCCGCAATCCTATGCGTATGTCATCTCCACAGCGGATGGCAAAGCCGTAGAAGTTGCTTTGCGCCAAGATTTCCTGCCGTCCGCTTTCTACGAATATTTGAAAAAGGGCAGAGAAAACGCGATGACAGAGCAGGACGAAGAAGATTTTGATCGACTGAAGCTGGAGCTGTCTGAACGAGCTTTGGCGTTATCTGTAGATGAGCTGTTGATTGTAAAGCGCATTTCTTAGGTTCCTAGAAAGAACATTACAAATAATTAGGGAGGTTATCGGTTTGTTTACTCGCAAGTCTTTTGGACTTATGCTTACTTATCTTTTACTGCTATCGATGTTTGTGCTGGGCTGCCAATCCAATCAGAGCCAACCAGCACAAGGCGCTCAAGGCACAGCAGCAGAGCCTGCAGCCAAAACCGTTTCCGAATTGAAAATCGGTCTGCCAAGTGATGCAGGACCAATCAACATCTACACAGGCAACATCGATTATTTGACTGAACTCGTTTTCGATAAATTGTTCTCGCCATCACCTTATGTCGATAAACCAGAACCGTGGCTCGCTGAATCCGCCAAGCAGCTGGATGATGTGACCTGGGTGGTTAAAATCCGCGATGGAGTCAAATGGCATGATGGTACCCCTTTCACTGCGGAAGATGTGAAGTTTACGTACGAATACTACCGCGATGGACCGGCTAACCGCCACACCCACCACGTAAGCGAAGTGCCGCACATTGAGAAAATCGAGCTGGATGACCCATCTACCGTTCGTTTTACTTGCGCGTACGCTTGCCCGTCTTTGGAAAGAATCACGTTTGCTGACCTGCCAATCCTGCCGAAGCACATTTGGGAAAAGGTAGAAAACCCGCGCAAATTTACGGATCTGCCAGTAGGTACTGGACCATACAAGCTCGTGGAGTACAAAGCAGATCAATACTACAAGTTTGAAGCGAACAAAGACTATTTCAAAGGCGCTCCTTTGGTAGACACCCTGGTCATGCCTGTGATCAAGGACCCTACCGCGATCTTTAACGCGCTGCGCTCCGGCGAGATCGATATTTCTGCTAGACCGCTGCCGCCAGAGCTGGAAGCTTCTTTTACCAACGCACCAAACATGAAAGTAGCAGAAACTTCCCCACTTTCCATCATCGAGCTGAAGCAAAATTATGACAAGGCACCATTCAATACACCTGAGTTCCGTAACGCCATGTCTCTTGCAGTAGACCGCCAAGCGATCTTGGATACAGTCATGCTCGGAAAAGGTAGGGCAGGTTTGAAAGGATATCCGCATCCTGACTCGCCATGGACCAACCCGAACCTGAGCACGCCATACGATGCAGAAAAAGCAAAATCAGTCATGGATGGCCTGAAATTCGTAGATGCCAATAATGACGGCGTGAGAGAAATGCCAGATGGCAAGCCGCTTGCCTTCTCGCTGAAAGTGCCTTCTACTGAGCCTTCCTGGATTCGTGCAGCGGAAATGCTGAAAGACCAATATGCCAAAGTAGGAGTCAAGGTAACCGTTGAGGTTCTGGATTCCGGAACGATGGCAACCGTAGGTCAAACTCGTGACTTTGATCTCGTAATCAGCAACATCGGTGCACACGGCGTAGCCGACCCGGATCAGTTCGTGATGTCTCACCGTTCTTCTTATCTGTGGAACAAAACCATTCCATATCCTGAAATGGATGCGCTGCAAAAGCAATGGATGGCAGAAACCAGCATAGACAAACGCAAGGAAATCGGCTTTGCCATGCAGGAATTGTTCAATAAGCAGCCGACCAGCGTCGCTCTGTTCTATCCAGAAGAAAAATTCGCATATCGCTCCGATCGTTACGATCAGTGGGTGGAATCAAAAGGCTACGGTGTCATCAATAAATACTCGCTGCTGCCGGATGGTGCGAAAAAAGCGAAAGCCGAACAGTAAAACAAAGGAGAGTCAATAAATGAACGGTTCATGGTTCTCCTCCACCTTCGGGAAAAAGCTAATTCAATACGTGCTTGTTTTGGCAGTTGCCCTGTCGATCAATTTTGCGCTTCCCAGACTGGCGCCGGGGGACCCACTGGAATTCTTTTTCGGGGAGTCCACGATTAACGAATTGACCCCGGAGCAGCGCCAGCGGGCCCTTCATGAGCTGGGTCTTGACCGATCCGTGTGGGAGCAATATGCAGATTTCATGACAGGAGTTTTCCACTTCGATCTGGGTAGCTCGATCAAATACGGAAAACCAGTGACAGAGGTGTTGGCGGATCGATTACCGTGGACCGTTCTGTTGGTCGCCCCCTCGCTGATTATCAGTGCAGTGATTGGCATCGTGATCGGTGCCTACGCTGCCTGGAATCGCGGGAAGCGACGTGACTTGTTCTTTTTATCTGCGATGCTGACAGTAGAATCGATTCCGGGCTTTTGGATCGGCATGCTGCTCATCGCGATCTTCTCGGTCAATCTGGGGTGGCTGCCGTCCTTTGGTGCGGTGCCCCTCGCTTTTACCGGTGGTACCGCCGAATATGTGGGCGAGATCATTACCCATATGATCCTTCCGGTGATTACGATTACGCTTGCGACAGTGGGCGGAAACTTTTTGCTCACACGCTCATCCATGCTGGAAACATTGGGACAGGATTACGTATACATGGCGGAGTCCAAGGGTGCCAGCAAGCGGAGTTTGATTTTTAACCACGCTCTGCGCAATGCTTTGCTGCCGGTTTACACCCATATCACGATGAGTCTCGGCATTCTCGTGAGTGGAGCTGTGGTAGTAGAGTCGGTTTTCTCGTATCCCGGGATCGGACGGCTGCTGTATGAGAGTGTGATCGCACGGGACTATCCGATGATGCAGGGCGTCTTTCTCATCATTACGTTAGGTGTGATTGCGGCCAATTTGCTCGCAGATGTGACGTACCCGTTGTTTGACCCACGTTCTCGTTCACGTGCGTGGTTGCGGGAAGGGTCACGGGATGTGGCCAATGCCAGTTCCAGCAATCAAATAGAGGAGGAGACAGCATGATAAGCAAGGGTGCCAAATGGATTGGCTGGACAGGTGTCCTCATGCTGGTCATCGTTTTCTTGCTCGCTTTGATCGGACCGTATGTTGTGACGCACGACGCAGAAAAACAGACAGGGATGCCTTTCCAACCGCCTGGAGCAGAGCATTGGCTAGGAACAAACGACATGGGGCAGGACATCATGGCAGAGCTGGTCGTCGGGGCGCGAACATCGCTTACGATCGGTGTAGCCGCCGCGTTGCTCGCGACTCTGATCGGAACGGCGATTGGCCTTGTAT
>JARDZO010000162.1 GCA_029240815.1 Brevibacillus sp. | reverse complement strand
CACGGTCGGGATCGTGAATTTCATCCTCTCCGGTACTGATAAGGTTGGGAAACTTACATATCAGGATTTCCGGGTACAGTTGCAAGCCGATAACATCACGGAGATGGCTATTCGCCCTGAGAATGGTACATACCGAGTTGATGGTACGTTGGCAAAAGCAATTCCGGGACAGGAAAGCAACAAATTCTTCACCAATGTTCCACTGTATGATTCCAACATTATCTCTTTGGTAGAACAGAAGATTGATGAACAAAAAGTGAAAAAGGTAGAGGTTCATCCGGCAGAGGGCAACAGTATTTGGCTCACCTTCCTGACCTCGATCATTCCGTTTGTGATCATCTTCATCTTGTTTTTCTTCCTTCTGAACAATGCGCAAGGTGGCGGCAGCCGAGTCATGAACTTCGGTAAAAGCCGTGCCAAGCTGTACAACGAAGAGAAGAAGCGCGTTACGTTTGACGACGTAGCCGGCGCAGACGAAGAGAAAGCGGAGCTGGAGGAAGTCGTTGAGTTCCTGAAAGACCCGCGCAAGTTTAATGCTGTTGGTGCCCGCATTCCGAAAGGTGTTCTGCTCGTAGGTCCTCCGGGTACTGGTAAAACCTTGCTTGCTCGTGCTGTTGCAGGTGAGGCTGGTGTTCCTTTCTTTAGCATCTCTGGTTCTGACTTTGTAGAGATGTTCGTCGGGGTCGGTGCATCCCGCGTGCGTGACCTGTTTGAAAATGCTAAGAAAAATGCACCTTGCATTATCTTTATCGATGAGATTGACGCAGTTGGTCGTCAACGCGGAGCTGGACTCGGCGGCGGCCACGATGAGCGTGAGCAAACCCTCAATCAGTTGCTCGTAGAAATGGACGGTTTCGGTGGAAACGAAGGCATCATCATGGTGGCTGCGACTAACCGCCCGGACATTCTCGACCCGGCACTCTTGCGTCCGGGACGCTTTGACCGTCAGATTACAGTTGATCGCCCAGACATCAGGGGCCGTGAAGCAGTACTTAAAGTACATGCTCGCAACAAGCCGCTTGGCGAAGACGTGAAACTGGATGTGATTGCTCGTGGTACATCGGGCTTCACCGGTGCTGATCTGGAGAACCTGCTGAACGAAGCAGCCCTCTTGACTGCCCGTAAAAACAAAAAGCAAATCAACATGGTGGAAGTGGACGAAGCGATCGACCGCGTCATTGCCGGTCCGGCGAAAAAGTCCCGCGTTGTCAGCGAAGACGAAAGACGCCTGGTTGCGTTCCACGAAGCTGGTCATACGATCATCGGCTATCATTTGAGAAATGCGGAAATGGTACATAAGGTAACGATCATCCCACGCGGTCAAGCTGGCGGGTACACGGTCATGTTACCAAAAGAAGATCGTTTCTTTGCCACCAAAACAGACCTGCTCGACAAGATCGTTGGGTTGTTGGGTGGACGCGTCGCAGAAGAATTGGTGCTAGGAGATATCAGTACCGGTGCACACAATGACTTCCAACGTGCAACAGCGATAGCTCGCAGCATGATTACGGAATACGGTATGAGTAAATTGGGTCCTATGCAATTCGGTAAGAGCCAAGGCCAAGTATTCCTGGGTCGTGATTACGGCAACGAGCGCAACTACTCCGATCAGATCGCTTATGAGATCGATCAGGAAATGCAAAATATCATTCACGAATGCTATTCTCGATGCACGGATCTATTGACCAAGCATCGTGACCAGCTCGATCTGATTGCCCACACGTTGTTGCGTGTCGAGACTCTCGATGCGGATCAAATCAGACAACTGATCGAAACAGGCAAATTGGAAATTGACCCACTAGAAAACAATGATGTGGTCGTGAACATTCAGCCGAAAAAAGATGAATAAACAAACGATGAACCTACAAAATAAGGAGCGCCTCAGGTGCTCCTTTTGTTCTACTCTAAGAAAGTAATCACATTGCTTTAGTTGGAAAACGATTTTGTCTCATATCACCAAAGGGGGAATACGGATGCTGCTCACACCGCGTTTAGCTGCTTTCGATATGGATGGGACTTTGTTAAACGAGCAGTCACAAATGACAGATGCCACCAAGGAAGCTTGTCGGGCGTTGCAGGAGCAAGGCTGCAAGCTGGTATTGTCTACAGGCAGAAGCTACGGGTCCGCGCTTATTCCCGTTGATTCATTTCCGTTTGATGGCTATGTCTGCAGTAATGGAGCTATTGTCTATGAGGCCGATGGCACGATGGTTCACCGCACCATCTTACCGAAGGACATGGTTATCGGTGCTGTTCACGCTTTGAGAAAAGAAGCGATCTACTATGAACTGCATGATACGGCGAGCAAGCGATTGATGGTAAAGGAAGATCGGGAGCGCCTGGAGGCATTGGTCGAGGAAGATACTTCGGTCGAAGGCATTTCGATGCGCCGTTTTGCTTTTTATAAGTTGGCACGTGTCGTACCGCTGGCAGAGCTGCTGGATCTGGTCGAGTCGGGGGAGAGCGAAGTGGTAAAGCTCTTTATTTGGCACAACAATCCTGAGCGTCTGGACTGGGTCCGAGAGCAGCTGGAGCCTTGGTCAGATCGTTCGTCGATTACAACGTCCGGAAAGCACAATGTGGAGGTCATTCCTCATGGTGTGTCTAAGTGGGAGGGCCTGCGCTACTTTTGCAGCAAATGGGGAGTCACGCCTGATCAGGTAATGGCTTTTGGTGATGCGGAGAATGACAGGGAAGCGCTGACAGAGGTTGGGTATTCTGTGGCGATGGAAAACGCTTCTCCCGCCATAAAGGAACTCGCTCGTTTTGAAGCGGCCCATCATAATGACGATGGTGTGGCTCGTTTTATTCGGGAGCATGTTTTAGGGAACAAGTAACGATCAAACAGTTTTCCCACTGGTCATACATTGACAAGGCCGGGGGAACCGCTTACAATGACCGTAAATTATGACACCTACGTAGGGGGATTTTTTCCATGGACGCTTTAGCGTTAGAAAAAAAAGCCCAGCGCAACGCTGAGTTACGAGAACGACTGATGCAGTTGAAGAAAGAACGCAATGCGATCATTTTGGCACACTTTTATCAACGTCCGGAAATTCAGGAAGTGGCCGATTTTATTGGTGATTCTTTCGGGTTGGCTCAAAAAGCAAAGGAAACAGATGCAGACGTCATTTTGTTCTGTGGTGTTCACTTCATGGGAGAAAGTGCAAAAATTCTCAATCCCCAAAAGACGGTCATTATTCCTGATGAACGAGCTGGTTGTCCGATGGCGGATATGGTAAACGTAGACGGATTGCGCAAGCTCAAGGCGCAGCATCCAAATGCGAAGGTAGTCGCGTACATCAATACATCTGCGGATGTAAAAGCAGAGACGTACATCTGCTGTACGTCGTCCAACGCAAAACAAGTCATCGAATCCGTCGACAGCGACGAGATCATTTGGGTGCCGGATAAAAACCTGGGCCATTATGTATCCCAGTTTACCGACAAGAAGATGATCATTTGGGAAGGGTACTGCAATACGCATGACCAGTTGTCGGTCGAAGATATCATGACCTTGAAACAGCAACATCCGGAAGCGGTCGTTGTCGTCCATCCGGAGTGCCGCCCAGAAGTAGTTTCGCTGGCTGACTACGTGGGATCTACCACTGGTATTTTGAAATACTGCCGCGAGTCATCACACAAGGAATTCATTATTGGAACAGAAGATGGCACACGCTACATGCTGGAAAAAGACAGCCATGATAAAACATTTATTTTCGCTTCTAAATATTTGGTCTGCCCAAACATGAAGGTGAACAACCTGAAAAAATGTGTAGAGGCACTGGAGAACATGAAGCCAGAGATTTTCGTACCAAAAGATGTAGCAGATGCAGCTCGCGCATCACTCGAGCGGATGCTGGAAGTAGCTCCTGCGTAAAAACATGTAGTAAATAAGCTGCGTTTGCTGAGGCAAATGCAGTTTTTTGTATGTACAATGAGCAAAGCCCGGAACACCTGGTTCCGAGCTTTTTCTTTTTCCTATAGCATCGCCCATCCGTGAACTGGCCGCGATCGTTAAGATGGCATAGGAGTCGGAGTTGGCTTTCCGTACCCTTCTTTGTAGGCATTATCGATGTAATCACGAATTTCCTTGGTTGTCTTGCCAGCTTCCTTTAACTTGGAGGAAATAACGGCAATCTCCATACATACCCCGCAACGCGTTCCGTGATCATCCCAGACGATGGATCCATCGGGTAGCTCTTCTTTAATAAAGCAGTTACCGTTGTGCTGGTGTCCCGCACTTTCACCGCAGCCGCAATAGCAAGGAATGGATTTTAGCAGTTCGCGGTTGGCAGCGGCAGCTTTGTAGGACGCTACGATAACAGGGTCTTGATTGTCGAGAAATTTCGGCAATTGGTCTGCGGAAGCGGTCATTTCCTGCAGATCTCCGTTCGCCGCGTGTTGAGAGTGATTGGCGTGCTCCTGACCGGCTTGATCGGTAGAACCGCAGCCAGTTAACAAGGCTGCCGTCATGATACTGATGGCTAACCATGATTTCCGTTTCATCTGGACAAACCTCCTCCTGTTTATTTTACCGTATAGGAATTTGTAAGCGCAAACGCTTGTGAATGTCGGAGCACTCGACCGTGAGTAAGGCTAGGATAGAGACTCATCTTACCACAGGAATGAGGAAAAATTGTGAAGCTATGACGAAGGCTGCCTAATTATGCCGATTAAATCGTAATAAATCCTATTTACTTTCTGGTCATCTGTCCGTATAATGAAAAACGGGAATGAAGTAAATCGTAATCATTATGAATTACACAGGGAGATGACACGGGAAATGAAGAAGAGCCTATTGGCCGTGATTAGTATAGTGGCAGCAATAAGCATCGTAGGGTGCGGAGCAAAGGAGACGGCAAGCACTCCGACATCTGGTGAGGGCGCGGTAGCAAAGCCTAAAGTGTATACGACGATTTATCCGTTGGAGTACGCCGCGAAACGGATTGGTGGAGACTACGTTGAAGTCACAAACCTGATTCCGGCAGGTGTAGAGCCGCATGACTATGAACCAACTGCAAAAGATATGGTGGCTCTATCCGGGGCAGACGTCTTTGCTTATAATGGCAGCGGTCTGGAGCTGTGGGTAGACAAGACGGTAGAAAGCCTCGACAAGAACAAGACAACGATTGTAAACGCTACAGAGGGAATGGATTTGCTCCATGCAGTAGAAGAGGAGCATGGACATGAGTCTGAAGCGGCAGCAGCAGGTAAAGCAGAAGAGCATGACCATGGCCATGGTGAAAACGACCCGCATGTTTGGTTAGATCCTACCAAGTTAAAGGAACAAGCGGCAAAGGTGAAAGATGCCCTGGTGAAAAAAGACCAAGCGCATGCTGCCGATTTTGAAAAGAACTTCCAACAACTCTCTACGGATCTGGATCAGTTGGACAAAGAATTTAAAGAGATGGTCGCTCAAACCTCCAAAAAAGAATTCATGGTTTCGCATAGTGCATTCAGTTATCTGGCTAATCGCTATGGCTTGGAACAGATCCCCATTTCAGGAGTAAATCCAGCTGACGAACCATCGCCGTCCGAATTGAAAGAATTGGTCGAGCATGTGAAAGAACATCAAATTTCGTACGTTTTGTTTGAGACACTGGTATCCCCGAAAGTGGCGGAGGTAATCGCCAAAGAGGCTGGTGTACAGACAGCTACGCTCAATCCGCTGGAAGGTCTGACACAAGACGATGTCACAGCAGGGCGGGACTATCTGTCGATCATGCGCGCGAACATCGAAACGCTGCGTGCGGCGTTAAAATAAAAGGGAATAATGAGGATGTCGCTCTGTGGGGCGGCATCTTTTCATATCGCACACGCTGTTTTTGTCCCTGAAGTACTTGTGGTTCATGCAAAATCATAGTACGATGAAGGGTATCAAATCAGAACAAATCCGATTTAAGGAATGATCGATTCATGGAACGGACAACTCAAGGAGAATCTGTGGTAAAGCTCACGGATGTATCCTTTCAATACGAAGAAAAAGTGGTTCTCGATCATGTGGCCTTTTCCCTCGAGCGCGGTGATTTTGTCGGTATCGTCGGCCCGAATGGCTCGGGTAAATCTACGCTGATGAAGCTCATTCTCGGGTTGCTGTCTCCTACAAAGGGAATGGTGGAGCTGTTTGGACAGCCATTGCCCAAGTTCCGTGAGTGGAGCCGTATTGGTTATGTAGCGCAGCAGGTCGCTCATGGTGCAGGCGGTTTTCCGGCAACCGTGCGGGAAGTGGTCGCTTCCGGTCTGGTCGGCAAGGTCGGTCTCTTTCGCAGGTTGACTTCTCGTCATCACGAGAAAGTGCGGGAGGCGGTCGAACGTGTCGGTCTGACAGACAAGCTGGATCAACGAATCGGCAGCTTATCGGGTGGGCAATTGCAACGCGTGTTTATCGCCCGTGCGCTAGTGGCGGACCCGGAGTTGTTGATTTTGGATGAACCAACTGTCGGTGTGGATCAAGAATCCATTGAGCAATTCTATAGCTTGTTGCGCTCCTTGAAAGAGGAGAATGGCATGACGATGATGATTGTCAGCCATGATGTAGGGGTCATGACGCAGTGGGTAAACAAAGTAGCTTGTGTCCAAAAGAAAATTCATTTCCACGGAACAGCGCACGAATTCGCTCACAATCATGAGCAAATCTTGCAGCAAATGTACGGTGATTCAGTAAAGCTGCTGTCTCACCACCATTAAGCGCGTAAAACGTGGAAAAAGAAGGAGTATGAACATGCTGGCTGATTGGTGGCAGTATGATTTTTTGAGATATACCCTGTTTTCTGGGATTTTGATCGGACTAATCTGTCCCCTATTAGGAACTTTTCTGATCGTACGGCGTTTGTCGATGATGGCAGATGGCCTATCCCACGTGACGCTCTCCGGTGTCGCAGCTGGGATGCTGATTTCCAAGAAAGTGGCCTTTTTCTCGGCTGTGAATCCGCTGTTTTTCGGCATGCTGTTTGCCGTGATCGGGTCGCTGTTTATTGAACGGCTGCGCAAGGTGTACAAAGCGTATCAAGACTTGGCCATCCCGATTATTTTGTCCAGCGGATTGGGCCTGTTTACGGTATTGGTCAGTGTAGCGGATGGCTTCAACACGGACTTGTACTCCTACTTATTCGGGAAGATCGTGACAGTGTCTATTGAGGACTTATATGCGCTCGTCGCCGTAGCTGTCGTAGTGCTGGGAACCGTCATTTTGATTTACAAGGAACTGTTTGCCGTTTCTTTCGATGAAGAGTTTGCCCGTGTATCCGGTGTCGCTCGTCGATCAATCAACTTGTGGTTTATGGTCTTGGTAGCTTTGACGATCGCAGCTTCCATGCGGATTGTCGGCGTGCTCTTGATTTCTGCATTAATTACGCTTCCGGTAGCAGCTAGCCTGCAGATTGCCGGCAGCTTTCGCCAAACGATTTTCTTTTCCATCGTGTTTGCGGAAATATCTGTTTTGAGCGGATTGTATTTTGCCTATCTGCTAGATTGGGCATCTGGTGGTACAATTGTGTTAATGGCCGTATTGATTTTGCTCATTGTATTAGGTGCAAAAAAACTGCGTAGTCTCATGCGATAGGTCACCTAAGTGAAGACAAAAGGAAGGAGTGTTTGTCGATGAAAGTAGAAGAAGCGCTGCAGATATTAAAGGATCATGGATTCAAATATACAGGCAAGCGGGAGGAGATGATTCGCATCTGCGCGGCAGAGAAGCGATACCTTTCTGCCAAAGATATAATGGAGCGGATCAAGGAGCTTTATCCTACCCTTAGCTTTGATACAGTTTATCGCAATATCTCCACCTTTGTGGAATTGGGGATCCTAGAAGAAACGGAGTTGGATGGCGAGGGGAAATTCCGTTTGGCATGTTCGACTGACGGACATCATCACCACCATGTCATTTGTACCGAGTGCGGCAAGACATCCTCATTGCCAGGCTGTCCCATGAATATCATGTCGGCTGTTCCCGACGATTTTCAGGTCACGGGTCACAAATTTGAGGTTTACGGCACGTGTAAGGAATGCGTGCAACATTCCAATTGAATGGATAAATGAAGCGATAGAGTGTCCGCCGAGATGGTGGATGCTCTTTTTGTATGATCGAAAAACCCGCAGGATTTGCTATAATGGTTTGGAAATCATCGGTTTTTTATAGGCGTAGGATAACAGAAGGCTTTTAAAAGAAAGCTGTGACTATTAGGAGAGAAGGGACACGAGGATGATTCCCCGCTATATCGTCGACTTTGATTTGCACGCTTTGCCTCGAAAGAAAACGAAGGTCGCTATTATCGGAGCCGGGATCGCCGGCTTGTATACAGCGTTGCAAACGAGTGAATATGCTGATGTGGTACTGATCAGTAAAAAGGGATTGGACGACAGCAACACACGCTGGGCCCAGGGAGGGATTGCGGCGGTGACCGCCAAGTCTGATTCACCTGCCTTGCATCGACAGGATACATTGATAGCTGGGGCGGGACTTTGCTCGTACGATGCGGTGGAAGTCCTGGTGAATGAAGGCCCGGAACGCCTGAAAGAATTGATTGCATACGGTACGGAGTTTGACAGGGACGAACAGGGACATTATGAGCTCACCCAGGAGGGCGCTCATAGCAAACGACGCATTTTGCACGCCAATGGAGATGCGACAGGAGCTGAGATCGTCCGAGCCCTCTCCACACGCGTAAAAGAACAGTCGAACATCACGGTATTGGAAAACCATTTTGTGATTGACGTCATTACGCAGGATGACGAATGCGTGGGAGTGATCGTGAGGCAGCCGGATGGAGAATTCTTTTTCCTGGAGGCGGATGCGACTGTACTCGCTACAGGCGGAGCTGGGCAATTGTATCGCTATACGACCAACCCGGAGATTGCCACTGCAGATGGAATTGGGATCGCTTACAGAGCGGGTGCCCGCATCAAAGATGTCGAGTTTATCCAGTTTCACCCGACAGCGCTCTATTATCCAGGGGCTCCTCGCTTTTTGATCTCCGAGGCCGTTCGCGGTGAAGGAGCAATTTTGCGCAATAGCAATGGCGAGCGTTTTATGGACAAGTATCATCCCCAAAAAGAGCTGGCGCCCCGTGATGTGGTGGCTCGAGCGATCGTCTCCGAGATGGAAAAGGCGAATGCAACCAACGTTTTTCTGGACATCACACATGAATCGGCGGATCTGATCCGACATCGGTTTCCGACGATCTATCAATTTTGCTTGCAGTACGGTCTGGATATGGTGACTGACTGGATTCCCGTAGCACCGGCTTGCCATTATATTATGGGGGGCGTGCAGACCGATCTGCACGGAGAGACCTCTACCAAGAGGCTGTTTGCTTGCGGCGAAGCGTCTAGCACGGGGGTTCATGGAGCCAACCGTTTGGCCAGCAATTCACTGTCCGAAGCGGTGGTATTCGGTCACCGTATTTCCGAACGGATCAAAGAACTCCCGAAGTTGCCACAGATTCAGCCGTTGACTGTGGCATCGGAGCATCGCCGAGAACGTTCTGCTGGCACCCGCGAGCAGAGAGTGAAGCTACAAAAGCTCATGCTTCGCTATGTGAGTGTAAAACGGGATGAAAAAGGACTGCAAAAGGCGTTGGAAGAGCTGGAGCGTATGGAGCAGGACTATCAGGAGATCCCGGTTGAACGGGAAGATTTTGAATACCTGAACTTATTGAATGCGGCTGTCTTGACGACCAGGGCTGCCCTCATGCGGGAAGAAAGCCGGGGCGGGCATTACCGCAACGATTTCCCTGACAAGGATGACTTAATTTGGCGCAAGCACTTGGTACAGTCCATTCGTGCGGGTGTCCAGGAGGAGAGTGGCAAGAACGATGTGGAATAAACGAGAGCTGCAACGAAAAATAGAACAGTGGCTGCATGAGGACTTGGGTTTTGGCGACATTACCACCATGAGTACGATCCCTGAGAGTGAGCAAGGGGTTGGGATTCTTTATGCCAAGGAAGCGGGGATCGTAGCCGGATTGCAAATCGCCCAGCAAGTGTTTGCGACGGTAGATCCTGATCTGATTTTCACGGCAAAAGTGGAGGAAGGCGCGCGAGTAGAGTACGGACAGCAGATCGCAGAAGTGAGCGGATCTGTACGTTCGATTTTGAGTGGCGAGCGTTTGGCTCTCAATCTAATGCAACGTCTTTCTGCGATCGCCACAAAAACGAGCGAGTACGTCCAGACGGTAGCTGGAACGAAGGCGCGGGTAGTCGATACACGTAAAACGACACCAGGCATGCGCTTTCTGGAAAAGTATGCAGTTCGCGTCGGGGGTGGGCACAACCATCGTTTTGCGTTGTACGATGCCGTCATGATCAAGGACAACCACATCAAGGGTGCAGGGGGGATTGCTCAGGCTGTAGCAGCGGCACGGGCTGCTATTCCTCACACGATGACGGTCGAGGTAGAGGCCGAGACACTGGGGCAAGTACAGGAAGCGTTGGATGCGGGTGCGGATATTATCATGCTGGATAACATGTCGAACGAGCAAATGGTCGAGGCTGTCCAACTGATTGCTGGACGTGCTGTGGTCGAAGCTTCCGGCGGGGTCAATCTGGAGACGATTGGTTCCATTGCGAAGACCGGTGTTGACGTCATTTCTGTAGGGGCACTGACGCATTCGGTCAAGGCATTTGACATCAGTCTTGATTTGAATACGCGGAAACGCTAAGGAGCAATCACAATGCTATTGGTGATAGACATCGGCAATTCCAATATCGTCATGGGTTTGTACGAGGGAGACGAACTGCGGCATCATTGGCGAGTGGCCACTGACCGGAACAAGACAGAAGATGAATACGGCATGCTGGTAACAAGTCTGTTCCATCACGGGGGACTGGTGCTTGCTCAGGTGAGCGGCGTCATTATTTCCTCGGTTGTGCCGCCTTTAAACTTTACCATTGAGCGGATGTGCGAAAAATACTTGCACCAAAGGCCATTACTCGTCGGTCCAGGCATCAAGACTGGGCTGAACATTAAATACGAGTATCCACGAGAAGTGGGATCAGACCGGATCGTGAACGCGGTAGCGGCCATACATCATTACGGCACGCCGTTGATTGTGGTGGACTTCGGGACAGCTACGACTTTTTGCTATGTGGACGAGCGAGGGCAGTATTGGGGCGGTGCCATTGCGCCAGGGATCGGGATTTCCACAGAAGCGCTGGTCAGCCGTGCTGCCAAGCTGCCGCGCATCGAAATTGCCAAGCCCGCGAGTGTCGTGGGACGCAATACGATTGCAGCGATGCAGTCAGGGATCTATTACGGATTTGTTGGGCAGGTAGAGGGCATCGTACGCCGCATCGCTGCGGAATATGGGAGCGAGCCCAAAGTGGTGGCGACAGGTGGACTTGCTTCGTTGGTTGCAAAGGAAACGGAGTGCATCCATGTAGTCGATCCCTATTTGACATTAAAAGGACTTCGCTTGATCTTCGAGCGAAATCAATAGCGAGTGAACAGGAAAAAGCCGCGGCTCATTTAGAGTTTGCGGCTTTTTTGATGGCGACTTTTAGGACTAAGGCCAGACTCGACATTTCAAATGGTTTGGACTTTGCTTGGATATGTTTTTGGTAAGCGCTTTCTGATTTGTTTGCAAAAGATAACTTCTGGGTCTCCTGGATCGAGATTATCAATGATTCCGCTCTGGACATAATGCAGCTTTTGACAGAGACGTTGCATCCGTTTGTTAGAAAGATTAGTGGAGGTGAACAATTTTTCTCTCGTACAAACAGCCTCCATATGAAGCATGAGATCTTCGCCGATTCCTTGATTCTGGTACTGGGGATGAACGATCAGGTGCTGGATAAAGCTCTGTTTAAAAAAGCTTTGATTCATGACAACAAAACCAATGATGTTGGTGTCCAGGTAGGCAACGTAGCAATCGCCCGCAGCCACGGACTCTCCCAGCTCCTGAGCGCGGCTTGTATTTCCCAGCACGATAGCATCAATTCGGCAGATGGCTGTCGTGTCTTGCAGGGTTGCTTGACGGATCATGGTCATGATAGGCAGCATCCTTTCCATTGTGGAATGGCTCCATTTCTTGTCTGTAGTAGTCGTGGGGTGATAAAATAAAGAGTATACAATGATGAAAACGAGACATAAAAATAAAGGAGCCTACGCCGTTGCAGCGGCAAGGCTCCTGAGACAAGATGCTGTGGAACCCCACGGCGCGCATGTTAACAAACCAGCAAACTCACCGTTGGGCAGTCAACTCAGGCGGTGGGTTTTCGCTTGTTACACCTTCTCTTCCACCAGCGGAAAAGCTTCCTGCTGCTAAACCAGAGGCTAAGCAGAGTGGCTAATACTTTCAGGCAAAAGTAAAGCGTGCCGAGCGTGACCATCAGCATCACCCCCTTTGCAGGAAGCTGCGCCGTGGTCGTCCACCGCCAATCTTATCTCAGGAAAAGTATACCATTTCTGTGAGGAAGCTAAAACGTCCTTGCTCTCATCCATATAGAAATGGTTCAGTTGTCCTCCCTAGTCCATATGCGACAGGAATGGAAAATAACCCTGAAACTTGCATGGGGTAGGGTATGGACGGAGAGTGTATTTTCGGATTGTGCAGGTAATGATAATCGCAGGCAAACGCTGAGAGAAAAAATGAAAACAACCGTTGACAATGGGTCTTTCACGAGATACAATGGCTATTGTGTCTAACAGCGATGTGTTATCTAGTTGAACTTTTGATCCTTTATCATACATGGATGGATGTCCGAGCGGCCGAAGGAGCACGATTGGAAATCGTGTAGGCGGGGTCGACCCGTCTCGTGGGTTCAAATCCCACTCCATCCGCCATAACACCTTTATATATTGGCCCGTTGGTGAAGCGGTTTAACACAGCAGCCTTTCACGCTGTCATACAGGGGTTCGAATCCCCTACGGGTCACCTAGAGCTTCCCCAAATAAAGCGAAGTGATTGCTATGAAGCAACACCGAATACTTTACGGGGCCCCGACAACAAGTTGGGATATGGAGGCTTAGCTCAGCTGGGAGAGCATCTGCCTTACAAGCAGAGGGTCGGCGGTTCGATCCCGTCAGCCTCCACCACTTTATATAAATTGACCGAATAGGTCCCTGTCGCGGGATGGAGCAGCTCGGTAGCTCGTCGGGCTCATAACCCGAAGGTCGCAGGTTCAAATCCTGCTCCCGCAACCAA
>JARDZO010000427.1 GCA_029240815.1 Brevibacillus sp. | reverse complement strand
AGATTTTGAGCACGGGATCGCCCACATGGTCTTGTTGCTGTCTGGATTTGCGGCAGCACTGACTGTCGAAGAAAACAGTGTGCAAGCTTAAGCGTGCATGAAAGGGGACTGGAGAATGCTGAATGACTTGTACACCAAGCTGGAGCAGCTCTATCCGGAATTAGTGAGAATTCGTCGTGATCTCCACATGTATCCTGAGCTTTCCTATCAAGAAGTGAATACACCGCAGAAGGTCGCAGAATATTTGCAGGCACTTGGCTTGGAAGTCCGTACAGAAGTAGGGGGTCGGGGCGTCGTTGGGCTCCTGCGTGGCGGAAAGCCAGGAAAGACGATTGCTCTGCGTGCGGACTTTGATGCTCTTCCGATTCAAGATGAGAAAAAAGTAGATTACAAATCTCGTATACCCGGCGTCATGCATGCATGCGGTCACGATATTCACACGGCAGCCTTGCTCGGAGTGGCTCATGTGTTAAGTGATCGAAAAGAGAATGTAGCGGGAAACGTCGTTTTCATCCATCAGTTTGCGGAAGAGATGCCTCCAGGAGGCGCGATAGCCATGATCGAGGACGGCTGCCTGGAAGGTGTGGATGAGATCTATGGCGCGCATGTCTGGTCCTCGGAACCATTTGGAACGATTGGTGTGACAGATGGGTACGCCATGGCGTCCGGTGATGGCTTTGACATCGAAATAACGGGGAGAGGCGGCCATGGTGCCCAACCGCATTTGACGATCGATCCTCTCGTGGTCGGTTGCCAGCTAGTCGTGAACTTGCAGCAAATCGTCAGTCGTCGTATCAATCCGATTGATGCAGCTGTTTTATCCGTTGGATCCATCCATAGCGGATTTGCAGCCAATGTCATTCCGGACTCCTGCAGTATCAACGGAACCGTTCGCATGTTCAATCCTGAGGTACGACAATTCATCGAGCAGCAGGTTCGGCAGATCACGCAGGCGACATGCGATGCAGCTGGTGCGGTCGGAACCGTTCGCTATCGGACAGGTTACAATGCTGTGTGGAATCATCCGGAACAGACAAAGGAGATTCGTCAGCTGGCACAACCGCTGGTTGGTGAAGATAATGTAAAGCAATTGGCTCCAAGTATGGCAGGAGAGGATTTTTCTAACTACTTGGATAAGGTACCGGGAACGTTTTTCTTTGTCGGAGGAGGCAATCCCTCTATCGGGGCAGAGTATCCCCACCATCACCCCATGTTTGACGCGGATGAAAGATCGATGCTCTTAATCGGCAAAGTTTTTCTTTCCGCAGTAATAGCTAGAGGGGCGAACGATAACGTCCCTGTAACGAGCGAGTCTTCGGCCACTCAAGCGTAAGGTAGCAAACGATTGAAATCTCAGGTAGTACAAAGGCCTCGCGTGAGTGCGAGGTCTTTGTGTTTAGTCACGCGGTACGCTGACAGTTACGAGGTGGACTTTCTTTTTCAAAAACAGGTACAATCAATTTGTTGGTAGATAGAAGGGAATACACAGGAGGCGAAGAACATGAGTAGCGAAACCAGCGCATATCAGATTGCTACCTTTGCAGGCGGTTGCTTTTGGTGCATGGTAAGCCCTTTTGATAAAATGCCAGGCATTATCAAAGTCGTTTCTGGCTACACAGGCGGACACGTGGAGAATCCAACGTACGAGGAAGTGTGCTCGGATACGACTGGACACTACGAGGCCGTACAAATCACATATGATCCAGCTGTCTTCTCTTACGAACAGCTGGTGCAATTATTTTGGCAGCAGATCGATCCGACTGATGCCGGCGGTCAATTCGGGGATCGCGGGCAATCTTACGCTCCTGTCATTTTTTATCACGATGAAGAACAACAACGTGTAGCCCAAGAGTCTAAGCAGCGCCTAGACGAGAGTGGACGCTTTCAAAAGCCGATTGTAGTCGAGATCTTACCAGCAAAGCCGTTTTATCCAGCAGAGGAGTACCATCAGGACTACTACAAAAAGAATCCGATGCGCTACCAATACTACCGGGCAGCTTCCGGCCGGGCGAAATTTACAAAAGAAGCATGGCGAGACCGCGATAAACGGGAAGAGTTGAAACAGCGACTGACTCCTGTGCAGTATGAAGTCACGCAAAATAGCGGGACGGAGCGTCCATTTACGAACGAGTTTTGGAACCACAAGGAAGAGGGAATTTACGTCGACATCGTCTCGAATGAACCTCTCTTTAGTTCCCTGGACAAGTTTGATTCCAATTGCGGTTGGCCTTCTTTTACGCAGCCTATTCATCAGGAAACAGTCACGGAACACGTCGATCTCACGCATAACATGGTTCGTACTGAGGTTCGCAGTAAGGAAGCAGATTCTCATCTCGGCCACGTATTTGAGGACGGTCCTGGGGAAAATGGTCTTCGCTACTGCATCAATTCGGCAGCTCTGCGCTTTATCCCGAAAGATAAGTTGGATGAGGAAGGCTTTGGTGAGTACAAGCGTTTATTTGAGAAGTAATCATGCGACCGTCTGCTCCGGTTAGGGAGTGTGGCGGTCTTTTTGTATAATAATTTTCATGAGCTCAGCTTGAGAACAGACTGTTAGGAGGGGCTATGAATACTTGGAGGAAACGATTAGCGTATCTTGTTGGGGTACTTGCCCTGGTGATGACTGGCATGGGTTGTAGGATGAATCAACACGAGACTGTCGAACAGCCGCCGCCTGCCTATGCGCCTACAAAGGAAGGAGGCACACTTGTCATTGCAAGGATGTCAGATGCAAATAATCTCGATCCACATTTCATCTCTACGATCAACGCAGCTAGTGTTGTTTACCAACAGGTCTACGAGGGGTTAGTCACCAGATCGATGAACATGGAAATACAACCACAGCTCGCGACCGCGTGGATACAAATCGATGATATGACGTGGGAGTTCAAACTGCGTAAGGGTGTATTTTTTCAAGATGGCACTCCGTTCAATGCGACCGCAGTCAAAAAGACACTGGACCGAGTCTTGGACCCGCAAGTAAGATCTACCCGCGCAGCCATGTTTGACAAGCTCAAAGAAGTGAAAATCGTGGATGACCATACTGTTCTGCTGATCCTAACCGAGCCATTTGTCCCCCTTTTGTCAATACTAGCGAGTCATGAAGGAAGTATGATCAGTCCGAAAGCTATTGAGGAATACGGCAAGGATTTATCAAAGCATCCAGTTGGAACAGGTCCTTTTACGTTTCATTCATGGATACCTGGCCAAGAGATTGTGATGGTGAAGAATAGAAACTACTGGGGACAAGCCCCTAAAATAGACAAGCTTATCTTTCGGATCATTGTAGATGACAATGAACGCATCAACTTGGTACGAAATAACCAGGCACAAGTGGCAGAATCTGTCCCGGTAGATGAAATCGAAAAAATCCAAGCATCACCTGAGATGAACGTGTATCGAAGCGAAGCATTGGGGACGGAATTTGTCGGTTTCAATGTGTCGCGTGAGCCT